>JACDDL010000172.1 GCA_013817045.1 Actinomycetota bacterium
CTCCGGTGTTTGCGCAGGTCGTTACGTCCGGGCGCGAGAGTGGTGAGGTGCTGCAGACATGCCTCTGGGCACCATGAAACCGTTGGATCACGACATGGGAGCAAGCGCGCCTGGAGCTCTTCCGGGTTGGCTACGAAGAGCCGCCAGCCCAGCGGCGATGAGCACGACTGCCAGGATGTGCGTGATGGTGTGCGTCCAGTCCTCGGGCGTAAGCACGAGCGGACTGATGATGCTGGCGAGGTGGGGCAGGACGGTGACGATGAGTACGAGGCAGCCGGCCATACGCTTGCCCGCATCTCGCGAGAGCTTGCCAGGTAGGCGCCCACCAGGTTCACGATCACTCCGAAGAACAGTCCGAAGGCCGCCAGGATCAGACTGGCTTGGAGTCGGTCGTTCCAGTAGGCGACCGGGTCCACACCGAGCCGACCCTGGATTTCGGGGACCGATCCCAACAGAACCCCCAAGGCGCCGGTCAGGGCCACCAGCGCGGCCAGATAGAAGCAGGCTGAGGCGATTCGTTCCGACGGTGCTCGCGCCTTGGCGGTCACCATGCGATCTCCTCCGCAACCATATGCTGGATCAGCTTCTCGGTCTCGTTCGTCCACGCCAAGGCGGCCTCGGCCTGTAAAATTCCGTGCCGGATGGTGGCCAGCCCGAAGAGCCTCTCGGGAGTCAACTGGCTTTCAAGCCGACCTGCTATGGCGAGGAGTTCTCCTCGCCGCTGCTCGGCGTCACTGCGGTACTCCTGCAGTAAGGAAGCGAGCCGTTCAGGCGTCATAAACTTGCCAAAGAAGAACTTGAGCAAGGCCGCGTTCTTGCTCCGCAGCCGCTCGAAGCCCTGGTCATCGAGCCATTCGCGTAGCGCTACCAGTCCGGCCTCGGTGACTTCGTAGACCCGCTTGTCGGGAAAGCGGTCCTGGCGCACGGTCACCCCTGCTACGAAGCCCGAGTCCTCCAGCCGGGTCAGTTCCGAGTACAGCTGGCTCTTGGGTACCGGCCAGAAATGCGCGATCGAGCGCTCGGCCAAGGCGGCGATGTCGTATCCGGACCCGGGATGTTTGGCGATGAGGCCGAGGGTGACGTAGGTCGTTGTGGGCAGGCTCATAGCAGAGAACAATACTAGTCCGGATCAGACTAGTCCAGGACGACCAGTGCAACAGGTCGACGGCCGGGCAGCGCGGCCCCGGCCCGGCGCCCCATGGTGGCCTGCCGCGCCCCATTCTGGGACTATCATGGGACCATGTCTGAGTTGCACGTCCGCAACATCCCCCCTGAGCTGCACCAGCTTCTCCGCGAGCGGGCCGACATCGAGGGCCGGTCTATGTCGGCGCAGGCGATCGCTCTCCTGCGACAGGCGCTCCAGCCTGCGGCCGACCAGTCGGCAAGGCAACAGGCCATCGACCGACTTCGCGAGATCCGAAACCGCAGCCACCTTCCGGACGGCGCCGCACCGTCCGAGCAGCTCATACGAGAGGACCGGGAAACGGCCAGGTGACCGCGGTCGTTGTCGTCGACGCGTCTGTCGCGTTGAAGTGGGTCGTGACCGAAGCCGGCAGCGACGAAGCCAACCGGCTGCTGACCCATCTGGCCGAGGGCACCCTGTCTCTAGTCGCGCCGGAACACGCCGTGGGCGAGGTCGGCAACGGGCTGCGGAAACGAGTAGCGCAGGGCGTACTCGGTGCTGATGATGCGTTAGCCGCGTTCGACGCTCTCGCCTCGCTCGACTTGGAGCTCGTCGGCGGGTCAGACCGTTGGTTTCGTTCCTTGCGCGCAGCGTTGGACTGGGGCGTGACGACATACGACGCGCTGTACCTTCAGCTGGCGGTCGATCTCGGAGTCGAACTAATCACGGCAGACACGCGGCTCACCGCGTCTGCACTCCAACAGTCCCTTCCGGTGCGTCTGCTGACCGCTTGACGCTGCGCCACTACCAGCCGGAACGGTTAGGACCCTTCCTCGACGATGGACTTCACAACAGCCGAAATGGAGCGGTTGTCGCTTGTTGGACTCGAGGAGGCCCGGCAGCAAGGAATGTTCGACCTCGACCAGATGCAGATCCGGTACTCGAGACCGACGGCCAGTTCTCATTCATCAAACGAGACTCCGGCCGGTCGATGCCGTCTGATCCGACAAATTTTCCTCGGCCGGAACCATGAGTAAGAGTGATGCCTGCGCAGGTTGCATGGTTTCGTGCACGACCCCAAGAAGTTCCTTTTCCAGGGAGCCGAGGTCGATCTCGTCTCGCAGTCGCATCGAGAAGTTGTCGAGCGCCCGGGCTGCATCGTAGCGGGTTCGGTAGAAGCGCTGATCGATGACGCTTTGGATGCGAAAGCGCACCGGTCTGAACAGAACCGATACGGTGAGGGTGGAGCCGACGATCGCGAAATTTGACCTGCCGGCGATCGGGTGCAGCACCTGTTGCAGCAAGGTGACCAGGCCAAAGTAGACGAGCCCGAGCGTGGTGGTCAATGATCCGTATACAAGCGTTCGATTGACGACTGCGTGGAAGTCGAACAACTGGTACCGCAACATGGCGATGCCGAGAGCCAAGGCCATGGGCATCGCCAGAAGCCAGAAGATCGACACGCTGAACAGATCGAAGGCGACTCTCGCCACTCCGGCCTCGGGAATGAACACTCCCGGGAGGTAAACGACGGCATAACCGGCGACTGCGCTGGCGACCGCAATTACCACCCATTTGACCTGCTTGCACTCTTCGGGCGTCGCCCAGTATCGGTAGCGGATCGTTTGAGCCGCCAGGCCCGTGACCCAACCGAACATTAGGGAGGCGAAGACGACGAAGGGGACGTCGAACGGGTCGATCAAGCTGAACCACGCGTCCGGGTAGATGCCCCACGCGAGCGTGTAGACGATCCAGAAGGCCGAGCTCAGTCGGGTCCAGCGAGGCACGAACCTTCCGTCTGGAAAGAGCAGGAAGAAATGGATTGCGAAGATGAGCCCAACGGCCTGGAGCAGGCTCACGAAGTGCAGGAGGACCGGGCCGCCGTCCAGAGCGTCGAGTGTGGGCGTGACCCACACGGAGTAGGTGAAGAAGACCGCCGAGAAGAACCGGTTACGCCAGTCGTCGAGCCGGCCAACGGCAATTCCCGCCGACGCGACCAATAAGGCCACAACGAAGGAGATCTCCAGCCCCACCACAAGGAGCGGGTATACATCCGGGGACGAAGCCGTGGTCAGAAGACCATGGTCCTCGCTCATGACGGGCCGACGTTGCGTCGCGTGCGCAAGGGCCTCGAGCTGCTCGTAGCGTCCCGGAACCGAAACGACGAAGAGACCGAGTGTCGCCGCCATAAGCACTCGCCAGGCGTTTCGCATCAGGGCGAAGCCGCCGGCAAACAATTGTGCGCGGGCGCGGGCCCCGTCCGGTCCCACCCGTCGTGACACGACCCTCGTCAACCGGTCCGGCGAGAGCGCCATTACCAGGACCGGCTCAGATGCGTGCCCGACCGAGAACCCCGGCTGCCGCCGCCGCTTCGCCCGCAGAACGCGGCAAAGGTTGACTGTCTCCGCATTATCTTCCCCGACATCGGGCCTCCCTCCGTCCGGTCACCGGCGCCCTCGCCGGCGACTCACCCTGAACCAAATGCTGGCAGCCGGCGCTTAAGATCGGCTTAAGGCGGGTCGGGATCCCCGGGCCGACATCCGCACGTGAGGTGAAGATGGCGGAGTTTCGTATCCTCGGCCCCCTCGAGGTGGCGACCGAGGAGGGCCTTGCCGCCCTGGGAGGGGCAAAGCAGCGCGGCCTCCTTGCCATCCTGCTGCTGCAGCCGAACATCGTTGTGTCGCGCAACCGACTCATCGACCTGCTCTGGGGCGAACAGCCGCCGGAGACGGCGGTGAGCGCCCTGCAGGTTCACGTTCACGGATTGCGCAAGGCCCTCGGGCAGGATCGCCTTCGGACCAGCGGCCCGGGCTACGTCCTGAGCGTGAAGCCCGGCGAGCTCGATCTCGAACGCTTCATGGAGCTGTGCGACGAGGGCAGAGATCAACTCGCGGCGGGCGACAGCGTGGCAGCAGCCACGACCCTCGGCGACGCGCTGGCGCTGTGGCGGGGACCTGCGCTCGACACCTCGCCTCCGAGTCCTTCGCGGAGGCCCAGGCTGCACGCCTGGAGGAGCTCCGTCTTGCCGCCCTCGAAGACCGGATCGAAGCCGACCTGCGACTTGGCCGCAACGCGGACCTCGTGGCCGAGCTGACTTCGCTCGTTGCCGAACACCGCTACCGGGAACGGCTGCATCGCCATCTCATGCTTGCGCTCTACGGATCCGGCCGCCAGGCCGAGGCCCTGGACACCTACCAGAGGGCGCGCCTGGTGCTCGCCGAAGATCTCGGGATCGACCCGGGCGACGGACTCCAGGAGCTCCAGGGCGCAATTCTCCGCCACGACCCGTCTCTCCACATCGAACCGTAAGAGCTGCGCATCAGGCGCCACCTGCCCGCGCCGGTCACCGAGCTCATCGGGAGGGAAGGCGAGCTCGACCGGGTCCTGGCGCTGCTCCACGCCGCTTCGGTCCGTCTCCTGACGCTCACGGGGCCGGGGGGCACGGGCAAGACCCGTCTCGGCTTGCGGGCCGCCTTCGAGGCGGCTCACGCTTTTCCCGACGGCGTCTTCTTCGTCGGGCTGGCTCCGGTTCGGGACCCCGACCGGATCGCATCCGTGATCGCACATGCCCTGGGCATCGAAGAGCGGACGGACGAACCGGTGTCGGAGACACTCAAGCAGCGGCTCGCCGATCAAAAGCTGCTGCTCCTGCTCGACAACTTCGAGCACGTCGACGCCGCAGCACCCCTAGTTGGCGAGCTGCTGGCGTCGGGCCCGGGTCTCAAGGCTCTGGTGACGAGCCGGACACCCTTGCGCATCTATGGGGAGCATCTCTTTGCGGTTCCCGTGATGGACCTCGAGGACGAAGCCATCCCGCTCTTTGTTTCGCGGGCGCGTGCGGTCGCTCCTGCTTCCGACTTCCGCCTCGAGAACGTGGCCGAGGTTTGTACGGCTTTGGACAACCTGCCTCTTGCGATCGAGCTGGCGGCGGCGCGGGCAAGCGAGCTCTCCCTCACCCGGATGGCACAGCTGCTGAGCCGCCGGTTGGAGCTGGCAACCGGTGGGGCGCGCGACGTTCCGGTCCGCCAGCGGACTCTTCGGGAGACGATCGACTGGAGCTACGACCTGCTCGACGAGACCAAGCGTCGGGTCTTCCGGCGTATCGCCGTCTTCGCGGGAGGCTTCTCGTCCGAGGCGGCGGAGGCCGTCTGCGGTGCAGATGCCGCCGATCTGCAATGGCTGGTCGAAAAGAGCATCGTGAACAACTTGCCGAAAGAGGACCAGACTCGCTTTACGGTGCTGGAAACGATCCGGGAGTTCGCGTTCGAGCAGCTGCAGGCCGGCGGGGAGCTCGACGACATCAAGGAAAGGCACGCTCTGTATTACGCACGTCTCGCCCGGCAAGGCGAAGGCGCATCCAGAGTCCGAGGCGCGGAGCAGACCTCGGTGATCCGGCGCCTCGAGACGGAGATGGACAACATCCGGGTGGCGCTGGACTGGTCGTTCGAGGAGGGCGGCGGAGACGAGGACTCGGGACGCCGCCGGGAAACGGCGGTACGCATAGCGGGATCGCTGGCATGGGTGTGGTGGTCCCAGGGCCACGCGCGAGAAGGACGCAGATGGGTCGATCTGGCGCTGGAACGCAGCGAGGCCTTTCGTTCGGAGAGCAGGGCCCGCTGCCTCCACGCGGTGGGCGTGCTGGCGGACTTGAGCGGAGATCTGGAGCGCGCCTCACGGTGCCTGCGGGAGGCCGTCGAAGCCTTCGATGCGATGGGAGACAAGCGAAGTATGTCGTCCGCCATGAACAGCCTTGCGATAATCACCCGCTCCCGTGGTGACCTGGCCGAGGCGCGAGAGCTCCTCGAGCGCTCCCTGTCGATGCGTCATGAGCTTGGCGACGAGCGCGGCACCGTCATCTGCCTCAGTAACTTGGGGGTGTTTGCTCTGGACGAAGGCGACCTCGACCGCGCGCAGTCGCTCATGGAAGAGGCGCGCACGCTTAGCCGAGACCACGATGACGCATGGGCGGAAGCCTCGGACATCGCCAACCTCGGCGCCGTCGCGCTTGAGAGAGGCGATGTCGAAAAGGCCGGCACCCTCTTGCGCCAGGCGTTGATCGTGCTCCATGAGGTCGGCGACTCGGAAGCGGTGGCCGAAACTCTGGGCAGGCTGGCAGGCGTCGCCGCCGCCCGGGGAGAAGCCGAAAGGGCGGCGCGTCTTTCGGGGGCCTCGGATGCCCTGATGAGAGAGATCGGGGCGGGCCTGGCAGACT
>JACDDL010000173.1 GCA_013817045.1 Actinomycetota bacterium
CGGCGGTTGTAGAGCACCCTGATGTTGCCCCCGACCAGCTGAAAGAAGTCACGGTCGCCCGTGACGATTCGCACGTCCACCTCAGAGGCGGCCGAGCGCTTGGCAAAGTAGGAGATGATGTCGTCCGCTTCATGGCCGGCCAGCTTGAAGACCGGGATGCGCATCACCCGGAGCACCTCGTCGACCAGCGGCATCTGCGACCTGAAGGTGTCGGGTGCCTCGGTGCGATTGCTCTTGTACTCGGCGAAGGCCTCGGTGCGCTCCAACGGCGCGCCCATGTCGAAACAGCAGGCGATGAAGTCGGGGCGCTGCTCCTGCAGCAGCTTGATGAGCATCGAGGTGAAGCCGTAGACGGCGTTGGTGTGGGTCCCGTCGGTTGTGGTGAGGTCTTCGGGCAGCGCGTAGAAGGCCCGGAACGCAAGCGAGTGTCCGTCTAACAACAGCAGCTTCGGCTTGTTGGGTGGCATCGATTGCGAGCTTACAATCCGCTTCATGAACCCACCCTCACCCGATCTCCGCTCCCTCAATCCCGCCTCGAAGGAATACCTCGAAGCCGTGTTCGAGCTCCGGGAAGAGGGCCGAAGGGTGGTGCAGGCGCGCATCGGTGAACGACTGGGCCTTGCTCCGGCAACCGTGTCCGAAGGCATGAAGCGACTCGTGGCCGAGGGGTACGTCGAGATCCGGGGGGCCCGGGACGTCCAGCTGACCGAGAAGGGACACCTCATCGCCGAGGCACTGGTGCGCAGGCATCGCCTTGCCGAGCGCATGCTCACAGACATCCTCGGGATGGCGTGGCATCTCTGCCACGAACAGGCCGAGGACTGGGAGAAGGTCATGACGCCCGAAGTCGAAGAGGCGATCCTTGCCAAGCTCGAGGGGGAGCCGACCTGTCCTCACGGCAACCCCATCCCCGGAACGAGCTCGGGGATCCCATGGTCGTCGCTCGCACCCGTGGCCGCACTGGGCGCCGGCGACGGCGGGGTGCTCACGCGTCTGCTCGAGGATGTCGAGCTGGATCACGACGTGCTCAAGTTCCTCGAGGAGCACTGCCTCATGCCCGGCTCCCATCTCACCGTCGTGGAGACGGCCCCGGACGGAACCATCCTCCTCGAAGTGCAGCGGGCCGGAACCGACCCGGCCCCCGTCGCTCTGAGCCGCAACCTTGCCGACAACCTCTGGGTGCTCCCTGCGTTGTAACGGGTAGAAAGGCGGCCGGGTGAAGTCGAAGGTAGGGAGGGTCTGCTTCGCAACCCCGCCTGATATGCTATCCAGGTATTACCAAAAACGGGCATGGGGGCGACATGGCGGATTACCGGGGCGGGGGCCACGGGGCGGCTGGGGATCCATCCCGGTTCGCGCCGTTCGGCGACTTCCTCTCGGCCGCCCGAGCGGTGGTCGGGTACCTCCACGAGCGCCTCGATTTCGGGCTGCTCATGGTCTCCCGCAAAGAGGGGGATCGGATGAGGGTGGTGGCGGTAATCGATTCGGCCTACGGACTCCAGGAACAGGACGAGCTCAGCTGGACCGACTCGTTGTGCCGGGCAACAGTGGAGGCCGGGGCGCCGTCCATTGTCCCGGACATCGCCGGAATCCCGGCCCTTGCGGAGGCCGCCGGGAAAGAGGCAGAGGCGGGCCGGCCTTTGCGCTCCCACATGGGGCTTCCCCTACTGCACCCGGACGGGTCTCTCTACGGGACCATCTGTGCGGCGGACCCGCAACCCAAGCCCGGCGACATCGTCGAACACCTTCCTCTGTTCGAGCTCATGGCGCAACTGCTCTCGACCGTCCTCGCCGTCGAGACCAGGGCGGCGTCCGAGGTTCGGCGCGCCGAGCTTGCCGAGGAGGAGTCCCTGGTGGACGGGCTCACCGGGCTCAGCAACCGGCGCGCCTGGGATCGATACCTGGAGATCGAGGAGAACCGCTGCAGGCGCTACGGAGTCTCGGCGAGTGTGGTCGTCGTGGACCTCGACCACCTCAAAGAGGTCAACGACAGCGAAGGTCATGCAGCGGGAGACGCTCTGTTGCGCCTGGTGGCCGAGACGCTCGAGCAGGTTAGCCGGGAGCCCGACATCTGCAGCCGCACGGGCGGAGACGAATTCGCCGTTCTCGCCGTGGACTGCGACGAGACCGCCGCCGATGCGTTGGCGGAGCGCGTGGAGGAGGCGCTTGCGCAGAGGAAAGTCCAGGCGTCGATTGGCCGGGCGACGAGAGACCCGATCACCGGCCTGCAGGAGGCGGTTCGAAGGGCGGATCAGGGCATGTTCGAGGCCAAACGAAACAAGCGGTAGCCGGTCTGCGCCCGCCCTAAGGTATGGGGGCCTGGGGCGAATCGGAGGTGACGGGGGCCTGGGGCGAATCGGAGGTGACGGGCGCCGGGGGCGAATCGGAGGTGACGATTCCGCAGTACGGGGAGATCGCCACCGCCGAGTCGGCCCGGAAGAAGTGCACCGGGGCGGTCAGCCGAACGTCGACCCGGGCCCCGATCATGAGGTCGGGACGCGGTCCGAGCAGACGGACATCGAGCAGGGTCCCGTCCCTCAACCGGGCGCGTACGAGCTGGTCGTGGCCGTAGAACTCCGCATCGACGATCGTGGCGCCGCCCTCCTGGGCGCGATCGAGGTGGATGGCCTCGGGACGGATCATTATGTCGACCGGCCCGTCCGACAGCCCCGGTGCAAGCACCCTCCCCACCGGTGTCGCCGCCAGGCCCGACCTCACCTCACCCGGCAGGAAGTTGGCCTCCCCCACCATCCCCGCCACGAGCCGGTGCGCCGGGGCGCCGTAAACCGCATGGGGGCTCCCGGTCTGGATCACCCGGCCGTGGGTCATGACCGCCAAGCTGTCGGCAATCGACAAAGCCTCCTCCTGATCGTGTGTCACGAAGATGGCGGTGGCCCTTGCTTCGTTCAGCACGGTCCGCACCTCGGCTCTGACCTGCGCCCGCAGCGACGCATCGAGGTTCGAGAACGGCTCGTCCAGGAGGACGACCTCGGGCGACGGCGCAAGCGCACGGGCGAGCGCCACCCGCTGCTGCTGACCTCCCGACAACTCGTGCGGCATGCGACCCTCGAAACCGGTCAGATGGACGAGCTCGAGGACCTCACCGACCCGGCGCGCCCGGTCCCGTCCCGGGCAGCCAAAGGCCACGTTGTTGAACACGTCGAGATGGGGAAACAAGGCCCAGTCCTGGAACACCATGCCGATGCGGCGCTCTTCGGGACGGACCCACTTGCCCTTACCCGCCACGAGACGCTCCCCGATCCACACCTCTCCGGCGGACGGCCGCTCGAGCCCGGCCATGATGCGGAGAGCGGTGGTCTTGCCGCACCCACTCGGCCCCAGCAGGGCAAGGAGCGAGCCCTCTTTCAGCTCGAGGTCGAAGCCATCGAGCGCGACCGTGCCGCCCCAGCCCTTGATCACGCCGCGGCAAGACAGAAGCGTCTGGGGCGGGGGCATCACTCGGCTCTCACGTCCACATCTTGCATCTCGCGGACCTCGACCCGGCGCGCCAGACCGTAGAGAGGAAAGGCACAGACGACGATCAGCAGCAGGGCCGGCGCCGCCGCTCGCGAATAGAGCCCAGCCGTCGCCCCCGTCCACACCCTGGTCGCCAGCGTCTCGAATCCGGTGGGGCGCAGGAGAAGCGTGGCGGGCAGCTCCTTCATGGCGGTCAGGAAGACCAGCCCCCCACCCGCAATTGCTCCCCTGGCGATGAGCGGTGCAACAAGGCTGCCGAAGATCCTCAGCCGGCCTTTACCGAGAGCGCGTCCGGCCTCCTCGACGCGCGGGCTCATCTGGAGCAACGCACCCCGGATCGGCTCCGCCGCTTGGGGCAGGAACAACACGACGTAGGCGATCACCACCAGAGGCAGGCTCTGGTAGAGAACCGGGGTGAAGTTGGCGGCGAAGAACACGAAAGCAAGGGCAACCACGAGGCCGGGAAGCGCATAGCCCGTGTACGAAAGCCGCTCGGCCGCAGAGCTCAACCGCCCGGGGTAGCGCGCCGAGAGAAACGCCACCGGCAGCGCCGCCGCGAGGGCCACGACGGCCGCGCTCGCCGACACGGCGATCGAGCCGCCGGCCGCGGACCACGACAGGGCGAGGGTCTCGCCGCCGGCCAGGCCGCGCGCCAGATAAAAGATGATGACGCCCACGGGGAGCACGAGCGCCAAGAGGGCTATTCCACAACAAAGAGCCAGGGCCGGCCAGCGCCAGCGGCCGAGGCGAACCGCCGTTATCGGCCGCTTGGAGCCTGCGCCGGAGCGGTAGTAGCGAGCCCTGCCACGCGCCCTTTGTTCGAGCACCAGCACGATTCCCGCCAGGCCCACGAGCATGAGCGAAAGGATCGCAGCGGGCGTGCGGTCGAAAGCCCCCCGATACTGGACGTAGATCGCCTGGGTGAAGACGTCGTAGCGCATGAGCGAGACGGCGCCGAAATCGTGCAGCGTGTAAAGAGCCACGAGGAGGCCACCGGCGGCGATCGAAGGTTTGAGCAGCGGCGCCGTGACGCTCCAGAAGGTGGCCCACGCGGAGCGTCCGAGCACGCGTGAGGCGTCCTCGAGCGACGGATCCAGCCCCCGGATCGCTGCGGCCACCACCAGATACACGTAGGGGTAGGTGAACAGGGTCAGAGCCAGCAGGGCGCCCGGAAAACCGCTTATGTCGGGCAGGCGCTCGATCCCGAGGGGGCCGGCGAGCATCTCCTGGAGCATTCCGTGCGGCCCGAGCGCACCGATGAGCGCAAACGCTCCGATGTAGCTGGGGATCACAAGGGGAAGCGCAACCACCACCGTCCAGGCGCGCCGGCCGGGAAGGTCGGTGCGTGCGGTAAGCCATGCGAGCGGCACCCCGATAGCGCAGGAGGCGGAGGTGACACAGACCGCAAGCGCCGCGCTCCTGAACGCGAGCCCAAGTGTGCGCGGCTGTAGTACCAGGTCCCAGCTCCCCGCATCGGCGTCGCCGGCGCGCAGGATCAGGTAGGCGAGCGGAAGGAACATGAGGCCCCCGACTGCCGCCGCCGCGCCCAGCAGCGCCGGCGGTATCCGCTGTCGCAGGGCGCTCCGGGCGGGGGCCCGGAGCGCAGGTCGCTCGTACTCGGGAGGGCGGTGGCCGAGCCCCGCGGTCCGGCTCACCGGGCTCGGCACGCCAGGGTCACAAGAGACCGACCTCGAGCAGGAGCTCTTGCGCCGGCGCAAGCGTCGCACCGAGCTCGGACAGATCGAGGTCGGGAGCGTCGATGTCGTCAAGGGGCACGAGGTCCTCCGGGGTGCTGTAGTCGGCCACCACCGGGTACTCGATCAGCTCGGCGGGGAAATAGGTCTGCCCCGGTTCTCCGGTGAGGTAATCGACCAGTGCCCGGGCGTCCTCGGGTTGGTCGGTCCCCTCCAACACGCCGATCCCTGCGGTGTTGACCAGTGCGCCCGGGTCTCCTCCGCTGAAGAAGTGATTGGCGACCGGAATGTCGCCCTCTTCCTGGGCGACCTCGTAGATGTAGTAGTGGTTGACAAGGCCCACGTCGATCTCGCCGTCCGCAACTGCGCGGACCGTGGCTTCGTTGTCCTCGAAGTGGGTGACCGGCTCGTTGGCTTTGAGCGCTTCGAGGAACGTTCTTGTTGCATCCTCACCCTCCAGCAGGATCATGGCGGCGATGGACGCCTGAAACGAAGAGTTGCCCGGCGGGAAGCCGACGCGGCCCTTCCAGCTCGGGTCGGTGAAGCCGTGAAGTGAATCGGGGAGCTCCCCGGGAGCGAGCACGTCGGTGTTGTAGGCCGCCACGCGCGCCCGGGCGGAAGTGCCCACCCAGGTGCCCTCCGGCGACTGGAACTGCTCTTCGACGCGCTCGAGTGTCTCCGGTTCCAGCTCACCCAACAACCCATCCTCCGACACCGCCCCCAGGGAACCGGCGTCCTGGGAGAAGAAGAGGTCGGCCGGCGTCGAGTCGCCCTCTTCCAGCAGGGTCGCAGCAAGCTCGGCGGAGTCCCCGTAGCGGACTTCCAGATCGATGCCTTCGTCGTTCTCGAAGTCGTCGAGGAGCTCCTCGACGTACTCCTCTTCCCGCCCGGAGTAGACCACGAGCGGTTCTCCCTCGGACGTGTCCGACGCCTCGGTGGTGTCTCCGCAGGCGGCCCCCAGGGCCCCGAACAACAGCAAGCCGAAAGCCATCCATCGCCGCACCTTCACATCCTGCTCCTCTCGTGTTCGCCGTACCGAACAAACCCTATTAGGCGAGGCTATGTTAGGAGGCCCTAACCTCGGACGTCAAGCGCCCCGAGCCGGCAAGTTCCCTCGTTTACCTTTTGACAGACCGACCCGGAAGCCTCT
>JACDDL010000174.1 GCA_013817045.1 Actinomycetota bacterium
CCTGCGCGAGCACGCCGGCGGGATCGCCCACATCCAGGTCGCCGACTCTCCTGATCGCGGCGAGCCGGGCACGGGTGAACTCAACTATCGCTACATCTTCGCGGCGCTCGACGAGCTCCGATATGGCGGGTGGATCGGTCTCGAATACAAGTCCACCAGGGAGACGACCGAGGAGAGCCTCGCCTGGCTGCCGCGAGAAAAGCGAAGCGGCGAGGTAAACGTCGAGGAGCTACATCTCTAGGGGGGAGACGATTGAGCGCGGAAAAGGTCGGATTCATAGGGCTCGGGATCATGGGCGAGCCCATGGCCAGCAACCTCATAAAGAAGGGACACGAGCTCGTAGTTCACAATCGCAGCCGCGGGCCCGTCGACAAATTGGCCGCCGAGGGGGCGCAGCCCGCGGAGACTTCCCGCGAGGTGGCCGAACTAACGGACGTGGTGATAACCATGCTGCCGGACTCGCCCCAGGTCGAGGAGGTCTTCGAGGGTGACTCCGGCCTCCTTGCGGGGGCAAGCGAAGGCACGCTGCACATCGACATGAGCACGATCTCTCCCCTCGTGACCAAGAAGCTCGCCGAGAGAGCAAGCGACTTGGGCGTCCGGACGCTCGACGCGCCGGTGAGCGGCGGCCAGCCAGCAGCAGTCAGCGGGGAGCTATCCATAATGGTGGGGGGCGCCGACGAGGACTTCGCTCGGGCCGAGCCCCTCTTTGGCGCCATGGGCACCGCGGTGCACGTGGGGGGGACGGGCACGGGCCAGGTCGTCAAGGCCTGCAATCAGATCATCGTCGCCGTCGTCATCGAGGCCGTGAGCGAGGCGCTCGTTCTGGGCTCGAAAGCGGGCGTGGATCCGGCCAAGGTAATCGAGGCGCTTTCGGGCGGGCTTGCCGGTACCAAGGTTATGGAGGCCAAGCGATCGAACTTCCTCGACCACGACTTCGAGCCGGGGTTCCGCATCGAGTTGCACCATAAGGACCTCGGAATCGCACTTGCGACGGCGCGTGAGGCCGGAGTGGCGTTGCCGCTGACGGCAGTCGTCGACCAGATGCTTCAGACACTTCAGGTCAAGGGCCGGGGGGGGCTCGATCATTCTGCCCTCCTGACATTGATCGAAGAGGCGGCCGAGCACCAGATCGGTGGCACCGCCAAGGCGTCCTCATAGACGCCCCGTCCCGGTAAGGAGGAGACGTGCAGCGTATCAAAGTGATGGACGCAGCGGTCCAGATCATGGAGGACGAAGGCATTGAATATGTCTTCGGGATCCCAGGCGCGGCAATCCTGCCCCTCTACAAGGCGCTCAGTCACTCCCGCAAGATCCGTCACATCACCGTGCGCCACGAGGAGGGCGGGACGCACGCCGCCGACGCCCTGGCACGGGTGACCGGCGGCGTGGGGGTGGCCATCGGCACGTCGGGGCCTGCAGGGACCAATATGATCACCGGTCTTTATACGGCCAAGGCGGATTCGATACCGATCATCTGCATCACCGGCCAGGCCCCCACCCACCTTCTCCACAGGGAGGCTTTCCAGGCAGTCGAGATCACCGAGATAGCCAAGCCGGTCACCAAGTGGGCGGTGCAGGTCAAGGAGTCCGCCCAGATTCCGTGGGTCTTTCGCGAGGCCTTTCGCGTCGCCCGGGAGCGACGTCCCGGTCCCGTACTGATCGATCTCCCGCTCGACGTCACCAAAGACCAGGAAGTCGATTACGAGCTCGGGCTCGATCAGTCCCTGCCGGTGGAGCGCCCTATGCCAAGCGGCGACGCGATCCGCAGGGCCATGGCGATGCTCCTGGAGGCTGAGCGACCGATGCTCATGCCGGGTGGGGGGGTCATCATCTCCGGGGCCTCGGAGCCGCTCATGGAGCTGGCAGAGTACCTCCAGGTGCCCGTCACCCCTACCTACATGGGCAAGGGCTCCATTCCTGAAGATCACCCGCTCTACGCGGGCATCGTCGGGATTCAAACCCAGCAGCGCTACGCGAATCAACTCTTCCTCGAGAGCGACTTCGTGCTCGCGGTCGGAGCCCGTTTCGCCGAGCGTCACACCGGTGACCTCGATGTCTACCGGGGGGACCGCACTTTCGTCCACATCGACATCGATCCCAGCCAAATAGGGATGGTTTTCCGCCCCCAGCTCGGCATCGTTTCCGACGCCAAACTTGCGCTCGAGGCACTTCTTGACGCAGCGCGTGATGTAACGCCGCCCCGCGAACCGGGAAGTTGGGTGGAACGCGTCTACGAGCTGCGCTCGACCCTTCTGCGCAAGCTCGACTTCGACGATGTCCCTATTAAGCCGCAACGCGTCTTCAAGGAGATGAATGAGATCTTCAACGGAGATGAGATCGTCGTCACAGCGATCGGGCTCTACCAGATCTGGAGCGGCCAGTTCCAGAAGACCTACAAGCCACGCCATTACATCTGCTGTGGGCAGGCTGGACCGCTCGGGTGGGAGGTTCCTGCCTGCATCGGCGCCAAGCTCGCGCGGCCGGATAAGCTGGTGGTCGGCGTTGTCGGCGACTTCTCATTCGAATTCCTCATGGAAGAAGTGGCTGTTGCCGTCCAGCACCGAGTGCCATATGTGCTCGTGATGCTCAACAACGGCTACATGAGCCTCATCCGACAGCCCGAGAAGTACCAGTATGAAATGGACTTCGGCGTCGACATCGGATACGAGGGCCCAAATGGTTCGCTCGGCATGGATCACGTGGGGGTGATGCAGGCTATGGGAGCGCTGGGGCGCCGCGTGACTGCCCCCGACGACATCAGGGCGGCGATTGAGTGGGCGATCGAAGCCAGCAACGCCGAACGGGTGCCCGCCTTGGTCGAGGTCATCATCGAGCGCGACGTCGACGCGGCGATGGGCACCTCGATCGACAAGATCAGCGAGTTCGAGCCGATCGAGGAGGGCGAGCCAGCCCCTCAGCTCATCGGGGGGATCCCAGAGCGTGACTGACTCGGCGTCTTATACAGATCGGAAATGCCCCGATTCCGGCGATCTCTTGAACGGGGCCGCCTTGCCCTCCATGGACGGAAAAGGCAGCTTCGGGTCCCGCGTCGCCAAACCCCAGCACCGCGCTTCCGTTCGAACGATCACCACCGCGTTCGATCCCATCGTGAAGTAGAACGACCTGTTCACGTCATCGGTTAGACGGGCCATCCCTCTTTGCGGTAACCCATATCCCAGAACATCCATTCGTAGCGGGCCGTGGTCACGAAGCGCTCGATAATCTTCGACTCCTCGTCCGCCGCGAGGCTCTGGCCGACCCTGTCGGTCAGCAGCAGCACGGCTCTCACGATCTCCGCGAACTCCTCCCCGCCGTAGGTCTCAATCCAACCGCGGTACAGAGGCTCAGGAGAGTCCTGCTGGATATTGCCCATAAACGCTGGCTGAAAGAAACCCCCATCACGACTCCCTTCGACGGCATCACCCGGATCATGTCTGCGTTGGTGGCAGTGTCGGCCGTTCGCTCGGCCCGGTTCGTTGAGGCCCGGCTTCTTCGGGAAGACATTAGCCTGCCGCTTCACGATGTCAGGCCTCTAGCGGCTGACTGTGACCGCATCAAAGAACGCGGGGACCGCAGCGCGCCGAGCAGAACATGGCAGTCCCCCTCGGGGCACCGAAGGCACCCTGACCGGAGGGCCGGGCAAAGCATCCAACTCGTTCAGGGCGGCCGACCTGCCGGTGCCTCTCAGCTCTCGCAGCCGGCAGGCGGGTCGAACACGTGGACCTTGCTCGTCGGGTCGAACCACGCGGTCGCCGCTCCGCCCGGTGCCATGATCTTCGTGGTTGCGCTCTCCCTGAACCTGACACCGTAGGTCCCGTGCTTGCTGGTGGCGCCGCTTGCGTCTAGTGGCTCGGTCTCCACGGTTGACTCGAGAAAATGCCATGACCGGCTCGGGAGATGGAACACCTGCGAGGCGATCAGCGTGCCCGTAACGTTGGATGCGATGAACTCGCCCCCGAACGAGTAAACGCACTTCCCGACCCTGGCCAGGATGTTGGCGCTCGTGCCGACCGGGGCGAGTTGCTCGCGCCGCCAGCGATCCGACCCCGGGACCCAGGACTCCACCTTCCGCATGTGGGTCGAGGCCTCGTTGCGGCCGTGGAACGCCCAGATGCGTTGTTTCGCCACCACGGCGTTGAAGTGCTCGCGCGGCCGGCGAAGGCTCGTCTGCTCCTTCCACTCCAACGGGAACTTCGCGGTGTTAAGCGAGATGACAGAACGCGTCGTCCGAATCGACGCGTTCACGGGGTCAGGGCTGTTCCTGAAAGGCACCACCCCTCCCATCAGGAAGATCCTGTTTCCGATGCTCACCGCGGCCCCCGCTGCCCGGGGTCTGGGGAGTCGCAAACAGGTGTCGGTGCTCGGGGCGCACCGCCTGCCGTCGCTCATTCGGACCCGGCGCCAGGTTCCCTCGGGTGCATCAGAAGAGGTGGGCGTGAAGGCGAACACCTTGCGGGTCGGCTCGAACGGGCCCGCGTGTCCTCCAAAGGCCCAGATCTTGCCCTTGTGGCGCACCGCGATGATGTGGTGCATATCCGAGACCGGGAAGGACGAGGTCTGCGGGAGGCTCTGCCACTCCCCTTCCTCGTCGGCAGGCGCCGTGGGATGACCCACGGGCGTGTAGACGAGTATCTCACCTGTGCCCTCGAAAGGGAATGGCTCCGGATCGTTCTCGGTCGGCTGGGGCGGCGGCTCCTGCGGGACGAACCCACCGATGAGGTAGACAAAGCCGTTGAGTACCACGGCCCCGTGCTCCTGCCGAGCCTGGAAATTCCCTCGCGCGTCGGTGAGGTTCGGCCCTCGCGACCACACCCCGCCTCGGATCTTAGGATAAGAGCTCACGTCCCCGATCCCGGCCGCCCTCCCGGCGGTGCCCACCCCGGGCCCCCCGGTCCCGCTCGCAGAGGTCAGCCACGACCCACTGGTGAAACCCACAGCGGCCATGACCAAGGCAACGAGCACCGTTTTCGTCGCTCGAACGGTTGCTTCGCCCATTCGTCGTCCCCCCTTCTAGCGAACCTCCCCGAAGAAGTGCTCGCTGTACCTCCCTTTCAACCGCAGAAAACAGCGATCCGGAATCACTTCCCAAAGGTATCCTTTGGTCTGCCCATCTGCAATATAGCCATTCGCCTTTTCTCGCACTCCCCGCAACCGGCTGTACTCTCCTTGTGTAAGTCGTAGGGGCCGCGAGCCTTGCCCTCGTTCCCCGAGCACGTCGCAGGGTCGACCGGAGCGCATGGAAGGACATCGCGCTGCTCGCTCTTTTGTGGATGGTCATTCCGTTCATCCTCTTCCCGATGGCCGAACAACGCATCTCGTCAGCGCTGGCAGGGATGATCAACGGAGCCGTCCCCTTGTTCGCTGCTCTTCACGAGGCCATAACAGAGACACCGGGTTCGCCGCTCCTTGCCCCCCTCCGTAAGTTGAGCGGCGGGTCCCCGGTCGTCTCGACTGTCGTGCATTGGTGGAGCGCATCCAGAGGTCAGGTGAGCAAGACTGTCCGCGTGGGGGGTGGCCAAAAACGTGACCTCGGGGGAGCGCCGAGGGGAAGTGTCAACCAAAGTGTCAACCGAACGCCTCTGAACGGGACGATACGAGGGTCCTTTTTGGCCCTTTCCCCCCCGTACAAACCGGCCCATATCCGGACGAGACGCACACGACGACACGACTGGCCCAAATTCCCAAGCTGGTTACGAGGGTTCGATTCCCTTCACCCGCTCCGACGTTGGCGCAGTTCAGGGCCGTGAACATACGTTCGATGCAAGTGGCTCAGAGAGCGAATGTCAAATGGGCGTTTACGTTTAGGAGAACATGCTTGAGCGCGTCGGAAAGGCCGTGTGCCGGGTAACGTCGATTGCATCCAACGATTAGAGGAGGAACTGTGGGCGGGGACTCACTCTTGGAGAGGTGGTTCGCCGCGGGAGACGAGGGCGATCTGGACGCATTTGACGACTTGCTCCACCCCGACGTTGTAGTACATGCTCCGATGGGTCTATCGACTGAGGGGCCCGATGCCGAGAAGGCGGTGTGGAGAGATGCCCTTCGCGCGATGCCCGACATCCGCCACGACTTGCAGGAAGTGATCAGCTTGGGCTCCACGATTGCGGCCCGCGCCGTCGTGACGGGTACGCTCCAAGGCGATTTTGCGGGTATCAGCGCCAACGGGAAGAGCTTCCGAATCGACCAGGGTCTCTTCGCTCACGTCCGCGAGGACAAGATTGTCGAAGCTTGGGAGATTGCGGACACGGCGAGCCTTCTTCGACAGCTCGGCGCGCTCCCCGAGTGATTGCCGCGCTC
>JACDDL010000175.1 GCA_013817045.1 Actinomycetota bacterium
CACGGTCGGGTTGGGCCTGTTCGGCGCGACGCTGATCTTCATCATCTACAAGGGTGACGCCCCCCTGGTCCTGTTCGGCTTCGGTTTTGGTGGCGCCCTGCTCGCGATGTTCATGCGGGTCGGTGGCGGCATCTTCACCAAGGCTGCCGATGTGGGCGCCGACCTGGTCGGCAAGGTCGAGCAGAACATCCCCGAAGACGACCCTCGCAATGCCGCCACGATCGCCGACAACGTCGGCGACAACGTGGGCGACTGCGCCGGTATGGCGGCCGACCTCTTCGAGTCCTACGAGGTCACACTCGTGGCCGCTTTGATCCTCGGTTTCGTCGCCTACCAGGGGACGGATTCCGTCGTAGCCGCCGTGCTCTTTCCCCTGTTCGTGCGAGCGATTGGTGTCATAACCTCCATCATCGGGATCGAGGCGGTAAAGCCACGCAGCGAGACCGAGCACGGAATGAAGGCCATCAACCGGGGTTTCGTCCTTTCCGGAGTCGCCTCGGCGGTTGCGGTCTTCTTCGTGTCGGTGTTCTACGTCGATGACATCAAGACCTTCTTTGCGGTTGTGATCGGCCTGGTGCTTGCGGCCGCCATTCACTTCCTCACCGAGTACTACACCTCGACCGAGCACAAGCCGGTCAAGGAGGTTGCCCGAGCGACGCGCACCGGGCCCGCAACCACATTGATCTCCGGTTTTGCGATAGGTATGGAATCGACCGTGTACGCGATGCTCACCATCGCGACGGCGATCTTTGCCGCCTTCCTTCTCGGCGGTGGAAACGCAGACCTGTCGCTCTACTACATTGCGCTTGCAGGCATGGGAATGCTTACGACCGTCGGAGTGATCGTGTCGATGGACACCTACGGTCCCATTTCGGACAACGCGCACGGGGTCGCGGAGATGGCCGGCGGCCTCGGCGAGGAAGCCGACCAGACCATGGCCGACCTCGACGCGGTGGGCAACACGACCAAAGCCATAACCAAGGGTCTCGCCATCGCGACGGCGGTGTTGGCGGCAACCTCACTGTTCGGCTCCTTCCAGGACATCGTGGGCAACCGGCCCATCGACATCTCTGCTCCCAACGTGCTCGTCGGGCTGTTGATCGGCGCAGGAGTCCCCTGGTTGTTCGCATCGCTCACCATTCGCGCCGTTGGGCGGGCGGCTGGAACGGTCGTGATGGAGGTGCGAAGCCAGTTTGCCAACAATCCTGGAATCATGGACTACTCAGTCAAGCCTGACTATGCGCGCGTCGTCGACATTTGTACCAAGGTGTCCCTGCGTGAGCTTGTCACTCCCGGAATCCTCGCAATCCTCACACCCATCGTGGTCGGGTTTGCATTCGGTGCGATCTCGCTGGGCGCCTACCTCGCCGGCGCGATCGTCTCGGGCCAGCTGCTCGCGGTGATGCTGGCGAACTCGGGCGGCGCCTGGGACAACGCCAAGAAGACGATCGAGGACGGCCTTTACGGAGGCAAGAACTCGCCGGCGCACGAGGCCGGAGTGATCGGCGACACCGTGGGTGACCCTTTCAAGGACACCGCCGGCCCGGCGCTGAACCCGCTCATCAAGGTCATGAACCTCGTTGCCCTTTTGGTGGCGGCCTCGATTGTGACTGCGGTGGACAGCGGGAACAACACCCTCCGCGCCATCGTCACAGTGGTGGGGCTCGCGATCCTGGTCGGATCGATCTACATGTCGTCCCGGCAGGAGGAGGCCGACTTCGGCGAAGACGAGCCGAGATCGGAGGCAGAGAAAGTCCCCGCAGCCGTCTGACCCTGCGGGCTCCGGGGTCAGTCGTGGAGGTGGTAGGGGACGCTCACCACCACCACGCCCTCTTCCAGCAGCATCCGGCTCTTGACCGTCAGCGCCGTCTGGTTGTGGAGCAGCCGATGGCGGCGCTTCGGGGTGATGAATTCCGGGATTACGATCGTGACCACTCGTTTGGTGCCGTCGGCTTTGAACTGTCTGACGTAGTGAGTAAGTGACGACCCGATGTCCCTGAAAGGAGAGTCTTCTATCTCGAGGGGGTGCGGGATGCCGTGCTCGAGCCATTGGTCACCCAGCCGCTCACTCGAGCTGGGGTCGAGGCCGAAGTTTATCGCCCTAATGTCGGTCGGCCGGAGCGTCTCTGCGAACTCCATCGCCTGAAGCGTTGCGTTGTGCACGCCGGAAACCAAGACGCACACGTGGTTACGCAAGGGTTGCTGGATCTCGAGCGATGCATGGTCGCCCTTGTCCTCGGTTATCGGAAGATCCATCACCTGAACGTCGGGCTCGTCGAGCAGCGACGCCTTGAGCCGCGTAAGCCCCAGGTTCTTCAGTACCTCGAGCAAACTCCTGGACGTCAGCACTTCGGGTACGAGGAGGGTCAGGAAGTCATTCGGAGTCAGTTCACGCCGCTTGGCTCGCAGGTACGCGCGCAGGGATCCCGTTCGAGAGCCGCCGGGTCTCATTACGTGCAGCGGAATGTCGGGGATGGCTCTTCTCCACGCGTCAGAAGAGCTCGGGTCGAAGGTCACCGCCTCGAGGTCCGAAGAAGCGACGGAGGTTGCGTATCCAACCGCGCGTGCGGTGGCTAGGTTGATCCCGTCTGCAAGTATGACCATGTGCTGGTTTCCCGGACGGCGATCCGTCGGTCTGCGGTCCGGCCGCCGAAGCTCGCGGCCGACTTCCTGGTAGTGCCGATTGACCGAACGCATGCCGTAGATGGCGAAGGGAATTGCAGCGATGACCACCCAGGCACCTTCGGGAAACTTCGTATAGGTAATGACTATGAGAACCGCCCCGGTGACGAAAGCCCCGAAGCCGCTGATCATTGCGGTGCGCTTCCACCCCGGCGGTTTCAGCCGTCTGCCTCGGATCACCATGCCCGTCTGCGACAGGGTGAACGAGATGAACACTCCTACGAGATAAAGCTGAATGAGTCTTGTGAGGTTCGCATCGAAGATGTAGATGAGCATCGCTGCAAGCAGCGCCAGGATGACTATCCCGTTGGAGAAAACGAGTCGATCTCCCCGGTTCATGAATTGACGGGGCAAGTACCGGTCCTGCGCAAGGATGGACGACAGCCTCGGGAAGTCCTGATAAGCGGTGTTGGCGGCCAGGATGAGGATGGCAGCCGACATGATCTGGATCACGTAGAAAAGAGGACCGCCTCCAAAGACCGCAAGGGCGACCTGGGCAACGACGGAGCGTTGACCCAGTGGTAAAGCGGTGTAGATCACACCCGTATGGTCCGCGAGCCAGGAGATGCCGAGGAACATGGAGATCGAGAGCGCCGCCATGGCCGTGAGAGTGGTGGCCGCGTTCTTTGATTGCGGATAGCGAAACGCCGGAACACCATCTGCGATCGCCTCGACACCGGTGAGTGCGGTGGTTCCGGCGGCAAAGGCCTTGAGAACGAGGAGGGGGCCCAACGCCGCGGCCACGGGCAAATCTCTGCCCGCGCTTTCGGCAAGCGGGCATCCGCCCAAGCACCTGACGATCCCTGTGCCGATCATCAGGTAGATCGACAGGACGAACCCGTAGGTCGGGATGGCGAAAAGGGTTCCGGACTCTCTGACACCGCGAAGGTTCACCAGCGTCACGAAAGCGATGAAGAGGAAGGCAAGTCCGAGCCTGTGCTCATGAAGAGCTTCCGAGGCCGAGGTGATCGCCTCGACACCCGCCGTGATGGAAACGGCGACTGTCAAGATGTAGTCAATAAGGAGAGCGGACGCGGCCAGCAGACCGGGATACATGCCGAGGTTCTCGTGCGCCACGCGGTAGGCGCCGCCGCCGAGTGGGTAGGCGCGAACCGTCTGACGGTAGGAGGTAACCACGATCACCAGCAGCGTGGCGACGGCGATGGATATCGGAAGGATCAGATTCAGCCCCGCAGCACCCGCCAGAGCAAGCACCAACAACGCCTCCTGCGTCGCATAGGCGTTGGAGGAGAGGGGATCGGACGAGAACACCGGAAGGGCAATCACTTTGGGCAGAAGGGTGTGCTCTAGCTCGCCCGATGACTTGGGGCTGCCCACGAGCAGACGCTTGACCGCGTCAGCGGTGGTGCTCATTGGCTAACCTCCGTCCGGTCCCGGCATCAGGCGGTAACTCGGGTTGAGCACCACCAACTCATCGCCGGCATGATCGCCGGCGGTGGCCTCAACCTCCAAACCCTTGCCGAGCGCAATCCCGTTCAGCTTGCTCCGTCCAAGCCACCTGGCAAGCAACCTGCCGGTCCCGTCGTCCAGCGTCACCTCTACCGAGCCCGTGCCGGCGCGCGGATCTATGCGGATCTTCTGGATCACGCCGACCGCCCTGCACCCGCACCGGGGCGCGATGTCCTTGATCCTGATCGTTTCAGGGATGGAGTCGGCCCACTCCTTTAGGTTCGTTGCCCTGGTGGCCTCGGGGGTCTGGGTGAATTTCTCGATCAGTCTGTCGAACATCGCCTTCGAGGGGAAGTATGGGAGTATCGGCCGGACACTCGCCCAGTCTAAGGGAGCAGATGGAATGCATGTCGTGATTGCCGGCTGTGGACGTGTCGGCTCAGCCCTGGCGGGAAATCTCGACCGTCTGGGGCACTCTGTTGCCGTAGTCGACAAGAACCGCAAGGCGTTCGAGAAATTGCATGCGAAATTCTCGGGCAGGCAGGTCGTGGGTTTCGTCTTTGATCAGGGCGCGCTGGAAGAGG
Source organism: Actinomycetota bacterium (assembly GCA_013817045.1). GTDB lineage: Bacteria > Actinomycetota > CADDZG01 > CADDZG01 > WHSQ01 > JACDDL01. The sequence continues at coordinate 4,677 of JACDDL010000175.1, forward strand.
CAGGGATCAAGGACGCCTCGGCCTTTGCTGCGGTAACGAGTGGCGACAACTCCAATATCGTGTCCGCCCGCGTCGCCAAGGAGCACTACCGGATCGGGAAGGTCGTGGCTCGTATCTACGATCCCCGTCGCGCACAGGTCTATCAGAGGCTCGGCATCGAGACCGTCGCAACGGTCCGGTGGACGACGGACCAGGCGCTCAGGTCCCTGCTGCCGGAAGTGGCGCCGGTGGAGCACACCTTCGACAACGGGGAGGTTGTCGTGATGGCCTTACCGGCTCCGCCAAGCGTGGTCGGACAGCCTGCGCTGAGCCTCGAGACCGAGGGCGTCAGGAAAGTCGTAGCGGTCAGCCGTTTCGGCGTCCCCAGGGTGCCCGACAAGGAGTTCACGGTTCAAGAGGGTGACATCCTCCATGTCGCAACCGCCCGCAATGTGGCTTCAGATCTCATTCGGGATCTCGAACAGGCGAGGTCTGAGGAATGACGGCGACCTCCATTCGAATTGCGGTGGCGGGAGCCGGCGTAGTGGGACGTTTTGTGGCCAAGGACCTCATGTCCAGGGGACACGAGGTCGTAGTGATCGAGCAGAACAAGGAGTTGATCGACGACCTCTCGGTCGAGTACGGCTTCAATTGGGTGGCAGGCGACGCCTGCGAGCTGCACACCCTTGACGAGGCGGTCTTGTCCAGTTGTGACTTCGCCATAGCAGCGACCGGCGACGACGAGGACAACCTTGTGATCTCTTTGCTCGCCAAGCAGGAGTTCGCGGTTCCCAGGGTCGTTGCCCGGGTCAACCATCCGGACAACGAGTGGATGTTCACAGAGTCGTGGGGAGTGGATCTCTCGGTGAGCACGCCGCACCTCCTGACCTCCTTGGTGGAAGAGGCGGTTTCGGTAGGAGATCTCGTCCGACTCTTGAAGTTCGAGCAGGGGAAGATCGCACTCTTCGAATCCCGGCTTGCCGACGGCTCTCCGGCCAATGGGAAGACGGTGCAGGACCTCAGGATCCCACCGGACTGCACTCTTGTTGCCGTGGTCCGGGATCGCCACGTTATTACTCCCAGGGCCGAAACCAGCCTCGAGGCCGGAGACGAGGTTCTTGCCGTGGCCGCGCTCGAGGCCGAGCGCGATCTCCGTGTGGCGCTGACGGGAGAGGAATAACGGCGTGGAGCGGTCCGAGGCGCGCGCTTTGGTCGATAAGTACGCCGACAAAGAGATAACCGTCCGGCATCTGATATCCGTCGAGGGAGTGATGAGGGCCCTGGCGGATCGCTTAGGGGCGGACTCGGATCGTTGGGGGCTGGTCGGTCTGTGGCACGACCTCGATTACGACCGGACCCAGGATGACCTCGAGCGACACGGGCTTCAGACCGTCGAATGGCTGCGGGATGAAGGGTTCACGGACGAGGAGGTGCTGAACGCCATCCTCGGACACCGCTTCGAGCAGTACCGGACGGATCTAGTGTCAACGGCGATCGTGCACGCCGACGCGGTGGCCGGACTGCTCGTGGCAGCCGCCCTGGTCCGGCCCGAGAAGGCCGCCGGGATGTCGGTCAAGTCGGTCAAGAAGAAGCTCAAGGAGAAATCTTTCGCCCCCGGCGTCGAGCGCGAGGAAA
>JACDDL010000176.1 GCA_013817045.1 Actinomycetota bacterium
ACCTCCTGAACAATGAAGGGCTCGTCGGAGGGCACCTCGAACAGGTGCTCGGTCGAGGTCGCTCGAGATGCTCCCCCGTCGAGGAGGATCGCCAGCATCCCCGCCGCCTCGGCTTGCTCCAACGCCGTCTCGACGCCGTCCGAACCAGGGTCGCCGGAGCTGTGGACCATGCCAAGGGCGATGTCTCCCGGCGCGCCGAGGGTCAGGAGCTGATGACTGAAGGGGTTTCGCCTGTCCCCAAGGGCCGAGGCGAGGGTCGACACGACGTCGTTCGGGAGGGCCAGAGCCGGCAGAGCCCGCTTGCCCACGATGACGGGGTGGACGAACTCGACCGAGACGTGCTGTGCATCGCTGGCCGCTGCGCCGGGGCCGAACGCAATCAGGACGCCGTCACGCGCGAAGCGGCGCGCCATCGCATGGCACAGGTGCGCAAGACGGTCCGCATTGGCATAGAAGAAGGAGCGAACGACCTCGGCGCGCTCGAGGTAGGCGTCGTGCACCAGCTTCGTCCCGTTCCATGACCCACCCTGCAACCCGACTCCTCCTTCACAGACCCCGAGCTTCACAGACCCCGAGCGGCCGAGTTCCCAGGCTGTCCGATCGCTTTCTGTAACCACCTTGGTGCTCTTACCTCTGCCGTACAGTCGTGTACCGGAGAATTGGACTTCCAATGGGTGCCTGAAGAGCTAGCAGATGCGGGGCAGCGGGTCCCCAATGAGCATGTCCATGATCCGGGTCCCGCCGAAGCCAGTGCGCACGAGCACCATCCCCTGCGGCTCCTCTGCAACCGCACCCACCACGCAGGCGTGCTCGCCTCCGGGGGCCGCCTGCAATGCGACGAGTGCGTCGGCGGCTCGTTCTGGCCCCACCACGGCAAGCAGTTTGCCCTCGTTGGCCACGTACATCGGGTCGATCCCGAGGATCTCGCACGCACCCTGCACGGCCGGATGCACAGGGACACTGGCCTCGTCGAGAATCACCCCAAGGTCCGCATCGAGTGCAAGCTCGTTCAACACGGTGGCCACACCACCTCTGGTTGGATCGCGCATGACGCGCAAGTCTTCTCCGGCCGTCTCCATGAGTGCGGCGGCCTGCTCCCACACCGGGGCGGTGTCCGATGTGATGTCGGCGTCGAGGTCGAGCTCGCCCCGCGCCAGCATGATCGCCATTCCGTGGTCTCCGACGAACCCGGAGCAAAGCACGACGTCGCCCGGCCGGATCGATTGCCCGCTCAAGTCGAACTCGGAGCGGCGGACACCCAGACCGGTGGTGGTTATGTACATACCATCCGCCTTGTTGCGTTCCACGACCTTCGTATCGCCCGTCACGACGCTCACGCCGACGGCGCGGGCGGCCTTGGCCATGGCCTCGGTTTCGGCTCGAAGAACGTCCGCGTCGAGGCCTTCCTCGACGATGAACGCGGCCGCGATCGCGATGGGCTCGGCACCAGACACTGCGAGATCGTTGACCGTTCCATTGATCGCAAGCTCGCCGATCGACCCCCCGGGAAACCGGAGTGGCTTGACGACGAAACCATCGGTCGTGAGGGCCAAACGTGCGCCCGCGATCTCGATTCGTGCGGCGTCGTTCAGCTCGGCAAGAGCCTCGTTGGCGAACGCCCGGGCGAACAGCCCTTCCACGAGCGTGTGCGTGGCCTTGCCCCCGGCGCCGTGAGCCATCGTGACGCGCTCTTCCCGAAAACGGGGCCGGAGCTTGCGCTGGCGTTCGATTCTTGCGAGGACCTCGTCTTCGAGATCCACCTTTTCAGTCCCCACCTTTATTGGCCCGCCCTCTAAGCGCCGGCGCGCTCCTTCGAGCGTGCAAAGCGGCCGAAATTGTAATACGCAGCGCAGGCGCCCTCGGAGGACACCATGCATGTGCCGATGGGGGTCTCTGGAGTGCAGGCGGTTCCGAAAACCTTGCATTCCCATGGCTTGATTACTCCCTTGAGCACCTCGCCGCACTGACACGCTTTGGGATCGGCCACCCGGACGCCGGGAATGTCCCACCTGAGCTCCGCATCGAAGTCCGCGTACTCCTGAGACAGCTTGAGAGCGCTCTGGGAAATGAACCCGAGGCCCCGCCATTCGAAATAGGGGCGGAGCTCGAAAACCCGTTGGAGGATGTCGAGAGCCCGGAGGTTCCCCTCCCACGGCACGACCCGTCCATATTGGTTCTCGACCTCATTCCGGCCCTCGGCGAGCTGCCGCATTATCATGTAGATCGACTGGAGCAGATCAAGCGGCTCGAAACCGGCCACCACTACGGGCTGTCCGTAATCGGCGGGGATGAATTCATAGGGGCGGCAGCCGATGACGGTCGAGACATGCCCGGGACCGATGAACGCATCGAGCCGGAGATCGGGTGATTCGAGCAGCGCCATCAAGGGCGGCACGATCGTGACATGGTTGCACATCACTGAGAAGTTGCGCAGCTTCTCAGCCTTCGCCCGCATGAGAGTCAGAGCAGTCGAGGGCGCGGTCGTCTCGAAGCCGATGGCGAAGAAGACGACCTCTTTGTCCGGATTATTGCGGGCGATCTTCAATGCGTCGAGTGGTGAGTAGACGAAGCGAACGTCGGCGCCCTCGGCCTTTACGTCCAGCAAGCTGCCGTTGCCGCCCGGGACGCGCATCATGTCACCGAAGCAGGTGAATATCACGTTTGGTTGGCGGGCAATCGAGATCCCGTCGTCGACCCTGCCCATCGGTATCACGCAGACGGGACAGCCGGGACCGTGAACGAGCTCAACCGATTCGGGCAGGTGGTCTTCGATTCCGTGCTTGTAGATCGTGTGTGTGTGCCCTCCGCACACCTCCATGACCTTGTAATGCCTGCCGGGTTCGGCAAGCGCAGTGATCTCTGATCCGAGAGTCCGGGCCAGCTCCGCGTCACGGTACTCGTCGACGTATTTCATAGCTCCTCTTCCAGTCGAGAGATTGCGATGCCGCCATGAACCAGGAGACGGTCGCCGCTCTCGACCGGTGCCACGAGCTCGACCCCGACCGGTCCGCGCTGTCCCTGGGCGTCTTCACAAACTGCGTCGGGTTCGCCCGGCCACACGACGGTCACGGGCACGGCGACGTCCCCGCACACGAGGCACCCATCGATGAGCGAGCAAACCGCGCTGTAGGAGTCCGCCTCGACCTGCGGCAAAGCGATTCCGCCATCGCGGCCGTCGAAAGTCATCCGATATCGCTTGCCTTGAGCTGCTCGAGCTCGTCCTCGAAGGCCTCACCCATTCCCCGGAGAAGGGACAACGTCGCAGCCGCCTCGGCCTCGTCTACTTTTGATAGGGCGAAGCCCACGTGTATCAGGACCCAGTCGCCGACGTCGATTCCGCCCGGCTCCTCGACGAGCAAACCGATGTTCACGTTGCGTTTCACACCGCCGACATCGACTTTGGCGATATGCGTGGCGGGATCGACGATCTCTGCGACCTGTCCCGGAATGGCAAGGCACATCGGCTAGGCCCCTCCTTATCTTGCTCGTCGCCCGCATCCTCGCACATCCCAGAGGAGAACCACCCAATCGCCGAGTGGCCGCCAAGGGGGCACGGTTCACATTTCCCACCCGCCAGACGCCGGACCTCGGTCCCCGGGTTCGGGGCTGGGCCACCCTGCGATCACGGCCTGACCAAGCGCCAGTCCCCCGTCGTTCGCGGGAACACGCCGGTGCGTCAACACCTCGAATCCCGCGCCCTCGAGCCCTCTCGTGACCCGTTCGAGCAGGAGCAGATTCTGCCAGCTCCCTCCTGAAAGGGCGACCGTGGCCAGTCCCTGCGCTTCCCGCACCATCTCGCATGCGTGCCGGAGGCCTTCGGCAAGCCCGTTATGGAAGCGGGCGGCGACCTCGGGCACGGATGATCCAGCGATCAGGTCCTCGGCCGCGGCCCGCACCAGGGTGACCCCGTCCAGCGCTGTCCCCGTCAGGGGGAACGGATAGGCGCCGGCAACGGACGGATCGGCGGCTTGCTCGAGCTCGGCAGCGGCCTGGCCTTCGTAGCTCACCCGGTCCCGGAGGCCGCACAGCGACGCCACGGCGTCGAAGAGCCGCCCCGCGCTCGAGGTGAGCGGGGCATTGATGCCGGCTGCGGCCATGCTCAAGACGGGGCGCCAGCGCCCGGCGGTCCGGTCCACGAAATCCAGGCTGAGGTCATCGGCGCCTTCGCCGAAGGCGGCCTGGAGGTAGACAGCAGTCATGCGCCACGGCTCGCGGACCGCGGCCGCGCCCCCCGGCAGCGGGACATAGCGAAGGTGGGCGGCTCGTGTGTAGCCGGCGAAGTCGCAGGTCAGGACCTCGCAGCCCCAGATCGCCCCGTCGTCGCCGTAGCCCGTGCCGTCGAGCGCCAGTCCGATGACCGATTCGGCGCGCCGGTTGTCCGCAAGGCACGAGGCGATATGCGCATGATGGTGCTGGACGCCGACCGGCTCCACGTCCTCGAGGCCCAGCGCCCACTTCGTCGAGAGGTACTCGGGATGGAGGTCGTGGGCGACGACCTCTGGCCTGACGTCGAAGACACGGGTGAAGTGCTCCACTCCCTCGAGGAACGCGCTCATCGCCGCCCAGTTGGCAAGGTCCCCGATGTGGTGCGAGAGGATCGCCCGGTTGCCCGTCCCAAGACAGAAGGTGTGCTTTAGCTCGGGGCCGGCTGCAAGCACCGGCCGTGCGAAGGGAACCGGGACCTCGAGCGGCTCGGGCGCATAGCCGCGGGACCGCCTGATGGGGTACTCGCGCCCCTCCACGACGCGCACGACCGAGTCGTCACATCGCACGTGCACCGGCCGGTCGTGAGCGAGAAAGGCGTCTGCGATCCCGCCGAGGCGCTCCAGGGCATCGGCGTCCTCGTGTGCGATCGGCTCGTCGGACAGGTTGCCCGAGGTGAGCACGATGGGGCGCCGGACGGAACGCATCAGGAGATCGTGAAGCGGCGTGTATGGCAGCATGATCCCGATATAGCGATTGGCCGGTGCAACCTCGTCTGCAAGGAGGGTCCCGGCGCGCCGGGAGACGATCACGATGGGACGCCGGTGCGACGCCAGCACCGCCGTCTCCGCGGGCCCGGTGTGAGCGAGCCGGCAGGCCCATTCGAGGCTGGGCGCCATGACGGCGAAGGGCTTGGCCTCGCGCCCCTTTCTCCGCCTGAGCTCCGTGACCGCCGAGGCGTCGGTTGCGTCACAGGCGAGGTGATAGCCGCCGAGCCCCTTTATTGCAAGGATGCCGCCCCCCCGCAAGGCGGCCGCCGACGCCGTGAGCGGGTCGCCCTCGAGCGGCGCGCCGTCGCTGTCGAGGAGCCTCAGCCGGGGCCCACAGCGAGGGCATGCAATCGGCTGGGCATGGAAACGCCGGTCCCTCGGATCGCTGTATTCCGATCTGCACTCGGGACACAGCGGGAAAGATGACATGGTCGTGCGCCCACGGTCGTAGGGAACCCCGGTTGTGATCGTGAAACGAGGACCACAGTTCGTGCAGTTCGTGAATGCGTATCCGTAACGGCGGGCTGAGCTGTCGCGAATCTCCTCCAGGCAGGCGGCACAGGTGGCGACGTCGGGAGTGATCGTTGCCACGACGGCGCCTTCGGTCTCGGAGGCTCGGATATCGAACCGATCGCTTCCCACCGGCGGCAGGTGCGACTTCTCGATGCTGTCCAGCCGCGCAAGTGGGGGCGGTTCGTCGAGGAGAATCCGTGTGAACGCATCCACATCGGAACAATTGCCCTCCACCTCGATCACCACGCCACGTGAGTCGTTGAGCACGAAGCCTCCCAAGCCGAGCCGGGATGCCAGTGCGAACACGAAAGGCCGGAATCCAACGCCCTGGACGGTGCCCCCAATGCGGAGCCTCTGGCGCATGCGACCGTCCCCCATCAGACCGAGGTGGCCTCGCGCCGTTGCAATGCGGGCAGGCGTCCCTGCGAGATCGCGACGCCCGACAGGACGACGCCCGCCCCCACCGGCTGGTTCCAGGTCAACTTCTCACCCAGGAACACCATCCCCACCACCGTCGCAAAGATGGGGACGAGATAGGTGACCGTTGATGCGGCCGTTGCGCCTGCGTCCCGGATGATCCCGTAGTTGACGACATAGGCGATTCCCGTCCCCATCACCCCGAGGACAACGACGCTGACGACCGGCCGGAACGTGTATGGCCCCGGAACTCCGGCGAAAAAGACCGTCATGGCCGCAAGCTGGATCGTCCCGCAAAGGAGCTGGCCTCCCGCAAGGGCCAACGGGGACTCCTCCCGCCCCGCGAGATACTTTCGCATATAGGG
>JACDDL010000177.1 GCA_013817045.1 Actinomycetota bacterium
ACATCGTCTCCCTTGGCGCCGTATATCGAGTCTTGTCCTCCCAGGCCGACAATGACATCGGCCTTGCCGGTCCCATCCAGCTCGTCATCACCCTCCGTTCCCACGATGGACGCCTTCACCCCGTGACACTTCACTACCGCGGCACCAGGGAATGCCACCGTCGTCCCGCTGAGCAGAAAAACGAATGACATGACGACAGAGATGGGCTCGTAAACTCCGGGTCTCGTTTTCATCTCCGTCTAAGCCCCTGCATGCGCCGACGTTGCTCTTTTTGCTCGCAGCCGGAAGTCGCGTCACCTGAATCTATGGAGCATGCGTCGTTGCCGGGACCTGCATTTGCACTATCGTTGCCGGAGATCCCGTCCACTGTTGTCAGGGAGTCGTCCCCCGCCACGTCCGTCAGCACGTCGCTCCCGTCTCCCCCGAACGTCGTAACGCAGTCGCTGCCTCCGGAGAGGCGATCCCGTCCATCTCCGCCTTCGACAGTGTCGTCTCCGGAGTCGCCGAAGAGGAAATCGTTGCCCTCTCCCCCGGAAAGGTCGTCTGGGCCGCCGACGGGAAACAGGCTGCAAGTTGGCCCTCCCACGATGAAATCGTCTCCCACGCCGCCGCTCAGCCGATCACCGTTTGTGTCGCCGATGCGAAAACTGTCTCCCTGCAGATAATCATCACCTGACGCGCCGACGATGACGTCGTCTCCACCGCGCCCGATCAGAATGTTGGCGGCACCATCACCAGTGAGCTGGTCCCGGAAGTTTGACCCTTGAACCTTCTCGATGCCGATCAGCGTGTCATTTCCCGAGCCGATCGCAGAACCGGCAACCAGGTCGACGATCACAGGCTGCTCAGCATCCCAATAGATGGCCTCGTCCTCCTCAGAAAACTCCCCGTGATCGGAGCCTCCCACGAGCAGGTCATCGCCTAAGCCACCCCAAAGGTGGTCGTCGAACCCGGGGCCTCCGTGGAGTTCGTCTCCACCGCTACCACCGTTGAGCGTGTCCCGGTCGGCGCCTCCCCACAGGTGATCGGCACCAGCGTCGCCGTAGATCAGATCGACGTGGTCCTGACCACTTATCATGTCGTCTCCCGGTCCACCGAAGGCGACATCTCGGCTGCGTCCCCCTAGGAGCACATCGTCGTGACGTCCTCCCTTCAGGACGTCCCGTCCCTTACCACCGAGTGCGCGGTCGCTTCCGGAACCCGCAATGACGACATCCTTGTTGGTTCCGCCCGCGAGGTGGTCGTCATCGAGTCCCCCCGAAATCTGATCGAGGTCTGCACCACCCGAGATCCGGTCGGCACCGGCACCCCCTCGGATCGAATCGCGACCTGCGCGTCCGAAGGCACCATCATCTCCTGCACCTCCACAAACAAGGTCAGCACCTGCGCTCGCCCGAATAAGGTCATCGCCCGTCAGGCCCACGATGACGTCGGAACCAGATGTCCCCCGCAACTCGTCGGCCCCATCGGAGCCAACGATCGTCGCTGGTTCCCCCAGACAACGCTGAGAAGCCCCGCTGGCCGGACCTGACGATGCAGCAATGCATAGCAAGGGCGCAACGGCGAGAAGGTGCAGCAGATGCGCTCGTCTCAACACTCGCCCCCAAACTAGAGCAGCGTCAGTCACGTTAAATGATCTAGATTTTTCATTCAAGTGCTGCCTAGATCAACGACCATTTATTCCTAGTCGAACTGCCCGGACCCCAGTTGTCGGTCCGGTTAGCTGTGCTATCGGATCGTGGAACCGTCACGTCGATTATTGGGTGTCGAGCGTCCAGCAGCTGCTTGAGCACTGAGTTGGGGAGGTCGCAGCAGACCCGTCCAGCCAGCGCGCATGGGCGCGGCCGCTTCGCCGCCTTGCGGACTTTCTCAGCCTCTTGCGCGACTATAAGGTTGTCAAACCACCGCCCCTCGGGCGGGTTGGAGTTCAGGTGACACGGAGCTAGCGTCACTTACTCCGCAACCCTATGGTCTCAGGCGGTCATCGCCCATTGAGTTCGCTGCGACGGCCTCTAGGTTCTTGGATGTGGGTCCACCGATGAGTTCGATCCTCGGCGTGCGTCTGATCCGATGAGGGGCCCGGATGCCTTAAGCGCTGTGAGTGCGTCGCGACTGCGAGCGCACCACAGGAGGAAGGAGCAGATCGATGGACCAACCAACCGCGGAGCAAGCGCTACGCGAGCTCGAGCCTCTGGTCGGCGAGTGGACCTTGGAGGCGAAATGGTCCGACGGAGAGCCGTGGCCGGGCGGCGGAAGGGTCACCTTCGAGTGGCACACCTCGGGGGCACATCTGCTCGAGCGTGGGACGGCCGAGCTTCCCGAGGCGCCCGACAACATCTCCATCATCGGATGTGATGCGGCCAACGGGACGTACTTTCAGCTGTACTCCGACGAGCGCGGCGTCTGCCGCGTCTTCGAGATGAGCATCGGCAACGGCGAGTGGAAGCTCTGGCGGGAGGGCGAGCCGTTCTCCCAGCGCTTCACAGCCACCTTAAGCGACGACGGGAACACAATCACCGGACGCTGGGAGATTGCCGAAGACGGCACCAACTACACGACCGACTTCGACCTCATCTACCGCAGAGTCGAGACCTAACGCGTGCGGTCTCAGGCGTCAGCAACTCTGCTCCGGTGACCACCGCTGCTCGAGCTTCGCCTCGACCACCCTCTCGAAGCTCGCGATGCACCGCAGCTTGGACGTCTTCGGTCGCCGGATCCGCCGCACCGCGCCAGCATCGGCTCTGGCTGCTCGATAGACAAGATGCGGCAGGCCTCGGCTAATAAGCGGAAGGCGTCGGCCAAAGTGTGAGGGAAACGGTCTAGGCGGCCCTCACAGGGAGTGACACCCGCATTCCTCCACCTGGACCAACTTAGGGAGTGTGGCGCACCCTTACACCTCCTGGCGCGCAAGCGCCGCGCCACACACTCCCTTAGGTTCGTTCGCGACCCAGACTCGCTTAAGCACTGTGTCGGAAATGCACGGATTTCTCTGGCGGCCGGATGATTGCTACCAAAATCAGTAGCTGAAGGTTACGGCACCCTCATCGCCGATCCATTCCCACAGTGGAACGGTGCCAGCTATCTCCGCATTGCCCACGAGGCCGGATTCATCGAGCTGCTTAGTGTTGAAGCAGATAGGGCAGACTAAGTAGCGACCGCCCGCCTTAGCGTAACGTTCGACTAGGTCCGTGAGCGGAGGACAGCCGTCGCACCCGATCCCAACGGCGACCCCTTCAATGGCCAGTCGGACCGCTTCCTTCGTCAAGAACATCCGGGTCTCACGTCCGGTTTCGGCTGCACCCACGGCGACGAGAAACGCGACCGTCACCTTCTCTGCGTCCTCGAGACCGGTCGTCAAGCTGACTACGGCTTTGCCTGCCATGAACGAACTCCTTCCATTGAGGTCGTGATCGCGTCGAAGCGACCCTCTAATCCGAAGCATAGTCCGCAACCGTGGAGCGCACTAGGTTGAGCAAGTGATCCTCACGGCGCGGGCTGAGAACAGGAGGATCAGGCGATGTCTTCGTGATTCCGGTATCGGGATGTAAGCCAGCGCAGTAACAATGCGTGGCCCAAAGCCGCTCCCGCAGTGTTGAGCACCAGATCGTCAACAGAGGTCGTGCGACCTGAGATCAGGAGCAGCTGGGCTCCCTCCACCGCCGCAGTCATCACAAAGCCGGTCAGTACCGTGGCGCTCAGGGACAACTCGCGCAGGTATAGCGCCGCCCCGAAGGGCATGAACAGCAGCAGGTTGGCTACGGACGCCACCAGCAGCGATGGGTCTTCCAGCGAAGTCAGCGCGTTGAAGATGTCGCCGAATGGGACGAGCTGGATTCCGGTGTTTCCAGCCACCTCGCTTTGTGGATTCAGCGTCAGGGTCACGATTCCGGCCACCGAAGCCACAAGGGCGACGTCACCCAGAAGAACCGGGATCGAGCTTCCACACCGGTAGCCCGCCGTGGGGGGTGCGCCCGGCCACCGCCGCAACGAGTGCGAGGGCGGCGCCAAGAATCAGGACCAACGGAACTAGGTAGCCAAGACGAAGCACAGTCCATTGTGGCGGCAACCTCCGCCTAGGGCCTTCACGTCTCAGCGGAGTTTCTAGGAGACGAGGATCACTCGGATCCGAGGATCGGCTTGGGATCTTCACGAGCAAGTTCGATGTAGCCCATGCCGGTCGTCTCGTAGTCGAGGATGGCGAGGTAAGCGGGCGAAACCAAACGGCGGGTGATTACCATGGTGTCGATGAGGTCTTGGGGTTCTTTGGGAAGCTCATTGAATTGAGCGGCAGAACTTTCCGCGTCGAGCTGCATGATGCTGTTGCGAACGATCAACACGCTATAGCTTTGAGCTTTTTCACCGCGCAGCGAAATGGTAAGACCTTAGACCGGGCACCCGGCAATGAGATTTACCACGTCAGCAACGGTAGAGTCCGCGAGGCGTGGTTCGGGGTCCAGGACCCCTACGAAGCCGACGAGTTCTGGACGTAGCCCGACAGCACCCTTACGGCGACCGGCGGACGTTGGCTGCAGACCGGGACGGATCGACTCGCTAATCGTCCCGGCGTTCGGGAATCCTTGACGAGCCCATCGACCCTGATCAGCGAGACGACGGTTATGGTGACTGCGCCACCGGCGAGTTGAGGGGGAGTGCGAGATGCCAGACCGTGACGGATACCCGCCCGGAGTCCCGTGCTGGGTCGACACGACCCAGTCCGACCCGGACAGTGCCGCCGACTTCTACGGTGGCCTTTTCGGCTGGGAGCTCGAGGACGCGACTCCAACGGGCTCGGACGTCAAGTACGTCATGGCTCGCATGCGCGGCCGAGACGTGGCCGCGATCAGCTCTCCTTTCCAGGGAGCGCCGTCAATGGCGGTCTGGAACACCTACGTTTGGGTCGACTCCGCCGACGAGGCCGCCACGAAGGTGCGCGATGCAGGCGGTCAGGTGGTCATGGAGCCGTTCGACGTCATGGAGGCGGGACGGGTGGCGGTCTTCGCCGACCCGGAGGGGGCGGTGTTCAGCGTCTGGCAGGCCAAGGAGTCCAAGGGCGCCCAAGTCGTCAATGAGCATGGCTCGGTGAACTTCAACAGCCTCAACACTCGCGAGGTCGAGGGGGCGAAGGCCTTCTACGGCGCGGTTTTCGGGTGGGAGACGCTGGAGCTCGGCCCCGGAAACGCAATGTGGCGACTGCCGGGATACGGCGACCATCTCGAAGAGATGAACCCGGGGCTTCGGGAGGGGATGGCCGAGATGAATGCTCCGCCGGGCTTCGAGGACGTGGTCGCGGCGCTCACCCGGATCGCCGACGATCAGCCGGATGTGCCCCCGCATTGGAGCGTCACATTCGCCGTCGACGATGCCGACGCCACGGCCGAGCGAGCCGCGAAGCTCGGCGCCGAATTGGTCGTTCCGCCGATGGATGCGCCGTGGGTGAGGATGATGGTGATCCGCGACCCGCAAGGTGCGACGTTCGTCGCCAGCCAGTTCGTTGCGGAGAACAGTGACCTGGGCGGCTGAGACCCTTCGCCTTCCCAGGCGAGGGCTCGCCCGGCCACGCTGCCCTACATCGAGCAGTTCAGTCCAAGGCCCGGAGTCCGCACCCCGCTGACTTCACAAACGGGCAGGCAATCGAGTAAGGTGACGCAGCTCGCAAGATGAACCGACCGGGAACGTGCGATCGATTCCTGCCTCTGTCGGCGACTTGCCGTCACCGAGCACCCCTCAACTGGATTGCGTTGCCCGCCATAGAACCTCGGACCGGAGGGGTGGAGCACAATAGGGGATGTGATCCAGACGGTCGTGTCACCTCTGTTGGTTGGGCGCGCTGAGCAGCTCGATCACCTCGAGGATGGCCTGTTGGCTGCTAATCGAGGCGAGAGCCGCTTTGTTGTGCTGGCCGGCGAGGCGGGCATCGGCAAGACTCGTCTCGCCGGCGTACTCCTCTGGAACCAGATAAGTGGGCGGAAGCCGATGACGCCGCTGAAGACACCCGGGAACTGTTCTGCTCGTCCGAATGACAGCCCAAGCCACAGTTTCTGGCTAAGTGCCCCGGGGAGTTCCAACGTAGATCCATGCCTCTCGTGCGCAGTCCGGAATTGACCATTTCTGTAGACATGAATCTGCATGAAAAAGCTAGAAAAGTCGAATGATGCCAAAAGGATGGGTCGAACCGAAGCCCGAACCTAATCTCCAGTGGCTCCTGAGGCGCGAAAACGAAATGCTCTGCGCCATGGACGGCATCCGTCCATG
>JACDDL010000178.1 GCA_013817045.1 Actinomycetota bacterium
CACCCCCTGCGACCGTCCATCCCCTCACCCGGCTGAACGGAGTCCGGGTCACGACCATGACGCCCAGACAACAGGCCGCCGTCAACAGAGGTGCCGCCACCCACACCGACGCAAGATCTGCGAGGGGTCTCGCCGCCATTGCACCCGCAACTCCGCCGATCTCCGAGAGCCGTTCGAGCGACGCGGAGACCCGTGGGTCTCCCTGGGCAAGGTGCCAGAGACCGGACGCCCCTACAATCGCTATGAGCGCGCCGGCCGTGATCCGGGCGGCGTCCGGGCGGGCCAGGGGATGAAGCAGGCAGGCCCCTGCGACCACCACCGCCGCCGGCAGCAGAACGCCGACATCGCCGAACAGCAGCGAACAGACCACGTCGAACCCCCTGCCCACGGGCCCACCGGCCCCGAGCCAGACACCCATCCCGCCCAGGAGACCCATTACCAGCACGACCCCGCCCCACACCGCCGCAGGCAGTCCGACAAGCCCCAGAGCCGCCCGCCGGATGGCGGCCCACGCCACGGCGCCGATCGACGGATTGCGCCGTTTTGCCGCAGGGCGCTGCCGGGCCTGGCGCGTCCTGGCCGCCGGGCGTGACCGGGCGGTGCGCTTCTTCGCGCTACCGACGGTTCGCTTGCGGGGCCGCGTGGCGGCACCTCGCGTCGATGCCGACGCTCGCTTGGATGGTGGTTGACGCTTGGGACGGCGGGTGCCTGAAGCCACCGGGGCCTCTCTCCCTAGTCTGGTGGTCTAACAAATCTAACAGGAGGCAACATATGTAACACAGCCACCTCCGTGGACTCGCCGGGGCTGAGACGGACCGGCTGGGAACCGACTGGACGCAGGCCGGCTAGGCGGGGTCAGATCTCCATGATGATCGGCAGGATCATCGGCCGGCGGCGGGTCCGCTTCCACACAAACTCGCCCAGAGAGTGGCGGCACGCCTTCTTGATCGTCGGCCACTCGGTCACGCCCTGCGCGCTGAGCTCCTGCAGGGCCTCGGCAACTCGACCGGCTGCCTCCTCGAGGAGCTCACGGGACTCGCCGTGGTAGGTGAACCCGCGGCTGATCAGGTCGGGCCCCGCCAGTATCTCGCCGTGCTGGGAGTCGATCGTCACGACGCAGATGAGAATTCCATCCTCTGCGAGCGTCTTTCGGTCGCGAAGCACGATCGGGCCGACGTCCCCGACCCCGAGACCGTCGATCAGCACCATCCCCGCCCGGACCTGCTGTCCCCGTCGTATTCGGCCGCCGCTCAGCTCGAGCACATCGCCGTCCTCCACGATGCTGATATTGCCCTTCGGAATCCCACTGTCCTCGGCGATGCGTGAGTGCAGGACGAGATGTCGGTACTCGCCGTGCATCGGGACGAAATTCCGTGGCCGAACCACCGAGGCCAACTCCGCGAGCTCATCAGAGGATGCGTGACCGGAAACGTGAACGCTGCTGTTGCCCGAGTGGAAGACTTCGGCGCCCGTCCGGTAAAGAGCGTTGAGGACCCGATGAACGGCCGATTCATTTCCGGGTATGGGGCTGGCCGACAGGATGACGACGTCGTCGGGCTCGACCGAGACTGTCTTGTGCTCGCCAGACGCTATGAGCGAAAGCGCCGACAGCGGTTCGCCCTGGGACCCCGTGCACACGATGACCGCCTCGGCGGGGTCATGACGGCCCAGCTCGGCGACGTCGACGATCGTTCCCGGGGAAAACGATAGACATCCGAGCTCCAACCCCACTTCGACGTTGGCGACCATCGAACGACCCACGAACGCCACCCTGCGCCCGCTGGCCTCGGCACGCTCACACACCTGCTGAATTCGATGGAGGTGGGAGGCGAAGCACGCCACGATGATCTTTCGCCGGGCGCCGGCAAAGATCTCCGCGAGCGCCTCATTCACCACCGCCTCCGACGGGGTACGTCCCGCCCTGTCGGCGTTGGTCGAGTCCGACAACATGAGGTCCACGCCCAGGGCCGCAACCCCTTTGAAGGCTTCGATGCCGGCCCTGCGCCCCGCCTCTGGTATCTGGTCGAGCTTGAAGTCACTCGTGTAGAGGATCCGCCCCTGGTCTGTGTCGATAACGAGCGAGATGGCGTCGGGAATGGAGTGTGACACAGCCAGCGTCTCGCACCGGAAGGGCCCGATGGTCAGCTTTCCGGGGGCCTCGATCGGTATCAGGTCGGCTTTCAAACCGGCCGAATCCAGCCGCTTTCTGGCCATACCCAACGTGAGCGGCGTCCCGTACACCGGGACGTTGACCTCCTTGAGCAGCCAGGACAGCGCTCCCACATGGTCTTCATGACCATGGGTCAGGACGATTCCGTCGCAACTCTCCGCCCGGTCGCGAACATACGAGAAGTCGGGAATCACAAGATCCACTCCGAACATCTCGTCACTGGGAAAGGACAGCCCCGCATCAATGACCAACAGCCGGCCACCGAGCTCGACGACCGTCATGTTGCGCCCGATCTCCCCCAGCCCGCCGAGGAAGATGATTCTTGCGGGGGCGGTGTTCACGGCGGTCAAATAAGCCCGGCCTTCTCGAGCGCCGATCTGACGATGCCGGCTTCCTCCGAGGTGGCGCCGACCAACGGCAAACGGGGATCGCCCACTTCGAGACCCACCATGCTGCATGCCGCCTTGATGCCGATCGGACTCGAGGTCACGGTCATGATCGTGCCGAACAACGGCGTCAGCGATAGGTACAGGCGCAGGGCCTCGTCGACCTTCCCGTCGTTCCACGCGGCGAACAACTCTTTCATCTGCAGTCCCACGATGTGCGAGCACACGGAGATGACCCCTACCGCACCGGCCGCGAGATGCGGCATCAACATCACGTCGTCGCCGGAGTAGATCTCGAAGCTCTCGAGGCCGGCGGCGTCGAGGTCGTAGCGAACCCGGGCCGTCTCCGACGCGTCGCCGACGGCATCCTTGACCGCAACGATGTTTCCATGCCGGGCCAGGGCGACCAACGTAGCGCGCTCGATGCGGCGGGCGGTGCGGCCCGGGATGTCGTAGAGAATGAGCGGGACGGGCGATGAGTCCGCAATGGTTTCAAAGTGGGCGACCAGCCCGTTCTGGGGCGGCTTGGAGTAATAGGGGGTCACGACCAGGCAGGCGTCCACCCCCAGTGCCGCCGCCTCCAGGGTGAGATCGAGCGACTCGGCGGTGCTGTAGGTTCCGGTGCCGGCGATCACCTTGGCCCGCCCCGAGATGGTCTCGACAACCGCAGAGAAAAGGCTCATCTTTTCGGCGCGCGACAAGGTGGGCGCTTCGCCGGTGGTCCCGCTCAGCACGATCCCATCCGAGCCGTTGACGACGAGGTGCTCGGCAAGCCTGCAGGCCCCGGCGAGATCCAGAGACCCGTCGGATTTGAACGGTGTCACCATCGCCGTGATCACCTGGCCGAAGCTTCCGTGGGACATCGCCCTACCTCCTCTTGCCGGTTGCACCGAGCATCACCTGCCCACGCTACCCTTCTACCTCCGTTTCGAGGCGGACCCCGGCGGCTCTGTCTATCTCGCTCCCGTCGTAGACCTGGACGGCATTTGCAGCCGCTCCCGGCCGGTGCGGAACCACGAGATCGAAGGTGAGGGTGACCGAATCGCCGTCGGCCAGGAAGGGCTCCTGCGGTGACGCTCTGCTGAAGCGATACACGACTCCGTCGGAGACCCCCGTCGGATCCGGGTCGACCGATCTGACGGCGCCGGGCGCACTGCCCCCCGCGACGTCGACGATGGGCGTGGGCAGATCGGGATCACCTGCCCGGGTGAAAGCCACTATCAGCGTCCCGATGTCGCCGGGGCCCGGATTGGTCACCTCGAACACCGCCGGCTGGACCGAGCCGGCCTCCGCCGAGGCCGGGAACTCCACCGCGACCCGGGGCAGCCCGTTCCCGGATTCGGACAACTCCGTCCCCGAGCCGGCGCAGGACGAAGTCACGATCGCCCCCACGACCAGCACCAGGAGATGTCGGTTCACGTTACCCGAGATCGAGCAGGTGCTCCAGGCCCACCGTAAGACCCTCCAGCGACCCAACCTTCTTCAGTCCCAACAGGACCCCCGGCATGAACGACGAACGGTCCAGCGAGTCGTGGCGGATCGTCAGGGTCTCGCCATCGCCCCCGAAGAGGACCTCCTGATGGGCCACCGAACCGGGCAGGCGCAGGGAATGAATCCGCACACCGTCTGCATCAACCCCCCTGGCACCCCTCAGTGCCTCGGTGCCCTCGACGGAGGCAGCCATTCCACCGCGTTCCGCCGCCATCAGCGTTGCGGTTCTCAGCGCGGTCCCCGATGGAGCATCGAGTTTGCGGTCGTGGTGTCGTTCGACTATCTCGGCGCGCCCGAAATAGCGAGCGGCTCGCTCGGCGAACACCATCATGAGCACTGCGCCAAGTGCGAAGTTGGGCGCCACCAGCACCCGTGCGCCTGAGCTTCCGGCGGCGCGCTCGATATCGCCCAGGTCATTCGAGCTCAGCCCCGACGTGCCGACCACCGCGTCCACCTCGTTCTGCAGGCACCACATGACGTTGTCCCGCACGGCATCCGGGACCGTGAAATCGACTGCCACCTCGGCGCCGTTGCGGGTTAGCCGATCCAAAGGATCGCCCTTGTGGAGGCGCGCCACGAGCTCGAGCTCGGCATCATTCTCCACGGCCCTGCAGACGAGCGATCCCATCCGGCCACCCGCTCCGATCACCCCGACGCGAGTCATGGTGTTACGCGGCGTAGCGGTCGAACGCGCCTTCGTCGAACGGGCCTATCACAGTGATTCCGAAGGGCCCCGAACCCAGAACGTCCTTTGCAACGCGTCGGATGTCGTCCATCGTCAAAGCGTCGAACTTGGCGATGATCTCGCTCACTGAAAGGATCTCGCCGGTCGTGAGCTGCTGCCTGGCGAGGCGGTTCATCCTGCTGCCTGCGTCCTCCGCCGACAGCACGAGTGATCCCCTCAGATGGCCCTTCGCCCGTTCGAGCTCGGCCTCGGTAACGCCGTCACTCGTTATCGAGTTGATCTCCGTTTGGACGATGTCCAGGACCTTTTCGGCATTTTGTGGCGTGGTGCCTGCGTAAACGGCAAAGGTGCCGCTGCCGGCAAACAGAGAGCGGTAGGAGTACACGGAGTAGGCGAGGCCCCGTTTCTCACGGACCTCCTGGAACAGCCGTGAGGACATCCCGCCCCCGAGAACCGTGTCGATCACCGCCAGCGCATACCGGTCCTCGTCATCGCGCGCCAGCCCTTCGGTGCCGAGAACGATGTGCGCCTGTTCGGTGGGTCGCGCAACCACGTTTGCGATGCGCGACAGGAGCGGTGGCTCGGTCCCGCGATCGGTCCGGCTTTCCCCCCGGCCATTGAACAGCCCCTCCACCCGCTCGACGAAGGAGTCATGATCCAGATGCCCGGCCGCAGCCACAACGAGGTTCACCGGTGAATACCTCTGGCGCCAATAATCGACTACCCGATCACGGGACACTGCCCCGATGCTGTCGTTGGACCCGAGCACAGGACGGCCGAGGGGATGGCCGCTCCACACCGATCTGTAGAAAAGATCGTGAACGAGCTCGTCGGGGGTGTCCTCGTGCATCGCTATCTCTTCGAGGATGACGCCGCGCTCGGACTCGAACTCATCCGTTTCGATGGAGGAGCTCGTGATCATGTCGCAAAGCACCTCCGTTGCCATCTCGAGATCGTCATCGAGGACCCGCGCGTAGTAGCAGGTGTATTCCTTGCCCGTGAATGCATTGACCTCACCGCCCACCGCGTCGAAGCCGTCGGCGATGTCCTTGGCCGTGCGGCTGGGCGTGCCCTTGAACAACAGGTGCTCCAGGAAGTGCGAGGTTCCGGCGAGCTCGTCAGGCTCATCACGGGACCCAACGTCGAACCAGAAACCGACTGTCGCCGAGCGGACTTCGTTCATCCGCTCGGTGACAACCGTGATGCCCGAATCCAAAGTGGTGCGGGAAAAGGTCAACGCCCGATGTGCCTCTGCGCCGTCGTCACGCCGCGGTGCCTATGCGCCGTCGTCACGCCGCGGTGCCCTCTCGCGTCGCGGCCCGCCCGAGCCGGACGACTCGCGCGGGCCGCGCTCTCCTGGGCGACCGCGGCCACGGTCCCTGCCGCCGTCACGACGGGGGCCCCTGTCGCCCCCGCTGCCGCCCACGGCCGACGCACGAGCTTCCTCGATCGACTGGCCCTGAGCCACCTTTCTA
>JACDDL010000179.1 GCA_013817045.1 Actinomycetota bacterium
CTTCTGGGACGACGAAGCGTTCGCAGCTGTGGGAGCCCGTGAGGACGTCGAACGAGACCGGCTATGAAGCGGGCGTCCCGGGTCAGGACTCTACGGATGGGCCCTTCCGTTGCACCAACTCACCCCGCTTGGTCCTTCGCCAGTGCCTCCCCGCCGAATCAGTAAATACCATCTCAACCCAGGCCCCCTTATAGAAGCCATGTTCGTCTGGTTCGTGGTCCTGGGGTTCCAGGACGAAGTATTCCCTTGGGGCGGACATGGTGAGCGTTTCACCAGCGGGAACGATCCTAAAATGAAAATCCCAGGCGTCCTCTCTGCCCCCTTCAACCGGAGGCTCCCGAGAAGGACCAAGGTAGACGATGCAGTCATAGACAGGGTTCTCGCCAGAGTTGCGAACATTCACGGCGACCTCTGCATATTGCTGCACTTTGATACGTTTGCGCCTGAAGCGCCCTACACGTTTCTCCCCTTCGACTCCAGGATACGACCACCATACTGAAACCCTGGTGGCATCTCTCTGAATCCGATCCTGTTCCGATGTTCGGTAGATTCGTAGCTGAACGTAAAGAAGCCAGAGAGCAACGGCAGCAGCACTGACCGAGCCAATCGCTGCCATCCATTCGGGGACGTTGTCCAAGTCCACCATGCTCCTCCAGCCTCCCGGCACCGAGTGAAAGGTTTAGGTTCCCTCAACGAGGCTTATGACCAGCCTAAAGGGATTGCCCACTGGGAGGCTGCTCGGTGCCTTCTCCCCGAATGCAACCCTATGCAACCCTCATGCAACCCAACTATCCGGCACGGGGCCGATACTGGCCGACATTCCGCCCGGCCCTAGAAGGGCAAAAGCCCTGGTAAACGGCACTAACCGGCATGTGGCCGACAGCATTCGGCAGGGCAAGGATCGGGCTCATAACCCGGAGGTCGTAGGTTCAAATCCTACCCCTGCAACCAGAAAGGGCCCTGGGCACGGAGCCTTCTTGGTTGCCGGGGACGTGTTCAAAGGGGGCGAAGCTCGAGAACATCGTCGAGCACCACATCCGTGACCGGCATCTCTTCGAGAGCCCCTTCCCTGAGGATGCGCGCCTTGGGGGCGCTTATCACCGTGAGGCGGTCGAGGGTTCTATTGGCCCGGATCTCCTGGAAGATCCCGGTCAAGCTGTTGGCGATGAGCTCGAGCCCGAAGAGAGCATCCTGAATCGGGCCGACGACGAGAATCACCGCGAGGAGCCCTCCCAGAAGCGCGTTGAAGGGAGTGAGGATGTTCGCCCGCAGTATCTGAGGCACGGTGTGGGTGTGCTCGTATGAGACGTTGTTGACCTGTCCTTGTTGTCGCCGCTCCAGCACCTCGGCCGCAGTGAGGCCCTTTTTTGGAGCGGCTGGGGCGCGAGGGCGGAGGGGGGCAGCGCTCGATAACTGAGTCTCAGCTCGACGAGCGGCCGGCATGCGAACCTAAGCGGCCGTACTTCGCCTGCCCAGGGGCGCCGGCGACGCCGCTGGAGCTCCCACTAGGATCAGCACGAATGACCCGACCGCCCACCCGAGCGCCGCCCCTCCGAGGATGTCGAGCGGCAAGTGGGCCCCGACGTAGACCCTGCCAAAGCAGGTGACGCCGGCGGCGACCCACACGGCTACCCTGAGCCGCATGCCCACGTATGGCGACGCCACCGTGGCCAGGGCGACGGCAGTGGCAGCATGCCCGGCCACGTAGCCGTGGCCTCTTGGTCGAGCCCTCGATGAGCTTGCCGCTCAACTCTGCGAGCGACCCCTCGACGCGCAAGCGCCTGCGGAGCAATCTCCGTTGAATCCGAGGTCCATGCCTGGGTGAAGTACGGTCAGTCATCTGGTCTTACTTGCAGCTAAGCAAGCCACGCAGTTGCGTAATGGACTTCTGGAAGCGCAGATTCCGCGTAGGAACAGAAACGAGATTTGCTGGGAGGCGGAGCAATGAGGTCTTGGCGCGCGAATGACGAACTTTATGGAGCGGCAGACCGATGGGTCAAGGATTGTCTCATCGAGGACCACTCCCTGTTCTCGCCCGGTACGGCTATCTGGGAACCCCAGACGGTGGATCTAGTCGCTGATCGCATCGCTATCGTTGACAGCGGAGGCGGGGACTTCATGTCCAAGCTGCGGGGCCAGGTGGGTGACCTGCCCCCGCCGGCGATTCAACTGAGTGCTGAGCTCTTGTTCATGCATTACCTTGCGGAGGACGACACTGGCCAGGATGCCAAGCTGAAGAACGTAAGGGAGGTCTTGAGCTGGCTTCCTGCCTCGATTGAGATCCCACCGGAGCTGGGTGAGGCGTGCAAGAGTGGCGTTGCGAGCTACGGTGGGGCCAAAAGAAATCGCGACATTTACGTCCGATTCTTGTGTCTCTTCTGCCGCAAGGTAAAAGCGCTAAACCGCGATGAACGAGTCCGAATCATGAATGACCCTTGGGCGCTTCGATTGTTCCTAAAAGCGATCCCCGGTTCTTCAGTGATGCAGGGAGAAGCGCTCTTGCACTTGATCTACCCGGATACCTTCGAAGCCATCCTTGCCCCAGAGCAAAAACGCCAAATCGTCGATCAGTTCCAAGAGGTGCCCGGCGTAGCTGAAGCCGACAATGTTGATGCGAAACTCGCAGTAATACGGAGCGCTTTGACGGAAGTCGTCGGGGACGGTTTCCCCTTCTACCTCGATGTAATTAAGCGTGTGTGGTCGGCGCCACAGGGCCCCTGGGGGGAACTTGTTCGCTGGGTGCGCCGCTTGCTGGACGAGCCGACCTTCGTCGAGAAGGAGATGACGTACAAACTCCAGGTCGCGGGGCGGCTTGCCCTGGCGCGCGAGGCATTGCTCGCCGATGGTGAGGATTGGCCGCAGCTCCTGCGGCAGGCCTTTGCCTCCCCCAACAACCTGACCTCATTTTACCAGCATGCACCCTTCCTAGAATGGGTTGAGATCAATCCGGAAGTGGCCATGGATGCGCTCCGCCGCTTGTGGAATCAAGACGACCCTACGCACGAGGATCTTCGATCATTCGTAGAAATCATTCCCACCGACGTGATTAGTGCGCCGGGTGGAAAGGCGAACATCACATCGTTCTTGTTGATGGGACGCGACCCACACCGCTATCCCGTCTACAAACCTGATCCTGGGGACACGGCCATCAAACTCATCGGACGCGAAGTCGATAAACCTGCAGTCGTTGAGCGCTACGAGGCGTTTGTCGAATTTCTTGATGAACTGCGCGTCAGAATCGTGGCGGCTGGTGGGGCAGCGATCGATCGCCTGGCAGCTCAGGGTGCTATTTGGTGGGTCACGAGCGGGGACATCCCGGAGGATTGGACTTCTCAGGACCAAGCCGCCCTGGAAGCGTTCCGTGCCGGAACGAACCCGAATGTCTCTCCCGTCATCCATCTTCCTGAGAGGGCCTGGCTAGTGCGGGGGGCAAACGTGGATGATCATAACCCCGTCTCGGAGTGGATCGAGCAGGGTTTCGTGTCTATCGGGTGGTCAGAGCTAGGTTCCTTGCCAGAGACCAGTAGAGACACACTTATGCGGGTCGTTAGCGAGGTCTACCCTGAAGATTTGCCCGGTGGCCAGAGGGCATCAGTTGGGAACCTCCATCGATTCCTCAACGTCATGAGACCCGGCCATCTAGTAACGACGATCGACGGGGACAGGGTGTATGTCGGGAGAATTTCCGGTCACGTCTACGAGGACGCCGGTAATCCGCAGTCTGTTCGGCGGCGGCCAGTCGAATGGCTCAATTCTGGTGATCCGGCTAGCCGTGCGCAGATTCAAGTCGATTACCCCACGCTCTACTCTCGGATGCGAGCGCTGCTAACGGTCACTGACCTCAAGGAAGATGTAGCTAGTGTGGCTGCTCTTGCAGGTCTTCGGACACCGCCCCCCGCCGCCCCTGACGACGCTACTGGAGGCTACGGATGAGCTTGCGGCACGGGTGTTTCTGCCGCGCGAGTGGTTGCAGGGTGAGGTGGTGGACCTTCTCGCAGACAAGCGGCAGTTGATTTTCTATGGCCCGCCGGGCACCGGCAAAACGTTTGTAGCCCAACGGATCGCGGAGCATTTGACCCGTGCGGGCGGTGAGTTCGAACTGGTTCAGTTCCATCCGTCATACAGCTACGAGGACTTCTTCGAGGGTTTTCGGCCAGTATCGGTGAGCGGGGGAACGGGCGTCACCTATGAGCTAACCCCGGGACCTCTCCGCCGCATCGCGGAAGCCGCGGCTCAGGATCCCTCGCATCCCTACATTTTGGTGATCGACGAGATCAACCGTGGCAACTTGCCCAAGATCTTCGGAGAGCTGCTGTTCCTCCTCGAATACCGAGAGGCTCAGATCCCTCTTCAGTACTCGCCCGAGAGTCAGTTTGGTCTCCCGAAGAACCTTTACTTGGTCGGCACGATGAACACGGCTGATCGCTCAATCGCTCTCGTGGATGCGGCGCTGCGGCGGCGCTTTTACTTTGTCGCGTTCAGACCGACCGAGGCGCCTATCGCAGACGTACTGGCAAACTGGCTCGGAGAGAAGGGTTTTGACCAGCGACCGTCGCAACTTCTCAAGCTGCTGAACGACCGGATCGCAGACGAAGATATTGCGATTGGCCCTTCGTATTTCATGACAGAGGACTCCGCTACCCCTGCTCTGGCTCGGATTTGGAAACACGCCATCATGCCCGTACTCGAAGAGCACTTTTACGGGACGGACCGCAACCTCGAGGCGGAATTCGGCCTTGGTGCATTGGATAAGGCACTCAATGCTGAAGCTGTAGGTATTTCCGGCATCGACGCGAGCCCAGACGACGCTAGCCAATGAAGCTGGTGGAGCTCCCGGCATGGTGTGAACTGCCATCGGTTGAGCTGACCGCCGAACAGGCGGCCGCTATTGAGCGCGATGGACTGGCGGACGTCCTCGTAGGGGCTAGCCCTGGTCTATGGCGAGTAAAGACATCGTCGGCTGTGGGAGTCGTCGTGGGAGACGACTGGGAGCTACGAGTGACGCCGAGATTGGCAATTCCGCGCCTGATGTTTCTCCTTGGCTATGCGAGTGATCCCTCCGGATGGAGGAGTTTCGTGGCCGGTTTTGAACGCGAACGGGATTTAGTCTCTGCGATCGCCAGCGGGTTCGCATCCCTCACCACTCGAGCGCTAGATCGAGGCCTTCTGCGGGGCTACGTTGGTCGCGAGGAGCGTCGGGTGGCACCTCGAGGAAGGGTGCTCTTCGGTCGGCAGGCCGCCATCAGTCGAGGTCTTCCTCTTCCTGTTGAGGTGGCGTATGACGACTTCACGGAGAACATTCTTGAGAATAGGATGCTGAAGGCGGCGGCGCTGCTGGTCTCTCGTCTTCCTCGACTTCCTTCGATTGCACGCCGCAACCTTCATAGGATTCGTGAGCTTCTAGACGAAGTCGAACCGCTTCAAGCAGTTCGTGGCATCAAGGCACCCCCGATCACCAGATTGAACCAGTCTTACGCGGCAGCCCTCCCTCTCGCCGAATTGATCCTTTCGCACGCGTCAGTGGGGGAGCGCAAGGGCGGGATCAAATCCACGACCTTCGTCTTCGATATGAATAAAGTGTTCGAGGACTTTGTAACAGTTGCCTTCCGAGACGCGATGCGCGCGTACGGAGGTAGCGTTCAGAGCCAGGTCAAGCCATTCTCGCTCGATGAGAGCGGCAGACTTAAGCTAAAGCCCGACCTGAGTTGGCGGAGTGCTGGCCAATGTCTGGCCGTACTTGATGCAAAGTACAAAGCCATCGGCGATGGGCTGATGAAGCACGACGACGCTTATCAGATGCTCGCGTACTGCGTCTCCTGCGCCCTACCCCGTGGCTACCTAGTCTACGCGCAAAATTCAGGTGCCGAAAGCCGGGTCCACAAGATCCGGAACCTAGACTGCCAGATTGTTGTAAGCGCGATTGACGTCAGCTCCGAACCGGAAGATGTTCTCGCTCAGATCGCCGAACTCGCGGAGCAGGTGGCAGTTGAGGCCACACTCGTACCGGCGTGAGGTCCGAATGAGGACTTTGTATTGCTCAAGGGGGCGTGAGAATCGCGCTCGACCTGTGGGTGCCGGTAACTCGATTTTCGTCACGCCGCCCGCTCATACTCGTGAATCAGCCCACCCAGAACATCAGTCCTCAGCACTCGCCCGGATGCTTCATCAGGAAGCAGCGGTCGGTTCGAAGG
>JACDDL010000180.1 GCA_013817045.1 Actinomycetota bacterium
CGCCAGGGGTTCCGACCCGTCGATGCACACGGGACCGGGGCCAACTCCCTCTATGGTGAGGACGAGCGGGTCCGCCCCCTGCTCGTCCAGTAACCCGAGCAGCCGGCGAGACCCCAGGTTTCCCCCGCCCAGCGCGGTGTTCTCGGCCCCCAGCGCGGCGAACAGGACGTCGTGCTCCGGGTCCGCAACCTTGAGCGCCCTGGCCAGCTCCAGGAACAGACCGATGTCCGCTCCGAAGCCACGTGTCCCCGCGGCCGTGTCGTACGCCACCGCCACAACCGTCGCCGGGACCGCTCCCCCCGGCGGCACGGCGAGCACGTCGGTCGAATTGACCAGGTTCTCGACGGGCACAGCCTCGAGCCGCGCTCCGTAACCGGCGCGCTGAAGGTGCCCGAGGATGTAAGTGGCCGCGCTCAACTCCTGCTGAGAGCCCGCGGGACGCGACTCCAGGTCGCGGTCGAACTGGGCCGCGTGGCGCTCGACGACCTCGGCGCGCACCTCCGGCGGCCCGCCTGCGGCTATGGCCGGCGCCGGTCCCTCGTCATCCCCCGAGCACCCGGTCATCACACCAAACCCCGCAAGGATCAGCACGGCGTATGCGATGCGGCGCATCATCGACTTAGTATCTGCGGCTATGACGTCGCCGGAGGCTCCGATCTCGTGGATGGCTCTCGAAGAGGGCACTCCGGTCTATGCGGGTGACCGTCAGGTCGGCAAGATCTCGACGGTGGTCGCCGACCTGTCCAAGGACATCTTCTCGGGCGTGGCGTTCCGCGCTCACTTCATGGGCCCGCAGCGCTTTGCCCACGCCGACCTGATCGATCACATGAGCGCCGCCGCCGTTCGCCTCAGGTGCTCACCCGAGGAGGCGGAGAACCTGGAGCCCTACGAGGGCTGACCAGTGGAGCCGACCGGCCGAGAGGTGCACGGTTCCATTCACCACCTGTCCGGACCTGACCCCAGGGACTCGGCCCCGGCCACTGCGCTCAGCAGCGCCTCGGCCTTCCGGCGGGTCTCCTCGGCCTCCTCCTCCGGCACCGAATCCGCCACAATGCCCGCGCCGGCCTGCACAAAGGCGCGCCCCCCCGTGGCGACGATCGTTCGGATCGTTATGCAGGTGTCGAGGTTGCCCGAGAAGCTGAAGTAGCCAACCACCCCCGCATAGGGGCCGCGCCGCGTCCTTTCGAGCGAGTCGATGATCTCCATCGCCCTGACCTTCGGCGCGCCGGACACCGTGCCCGCGGGGAAGGCGGCGGTCAGCGCGTCGAAGGCGCCCGAGGAGTTCCGCAACCGGCCGCTCACGCTCGAGACGATGTGCATGACGTGGCTGTAGCGCTCGACCGTCATCAATTCTTCGACGGCCACCGAACCGTAGGCGGCCACCCGTCCGACGTCGTTGCGGGCGAGATCGACGAGCATGACGTGCTCGGCCCGCTCCTTGTCGTCGGCCAGCAGCTCCTGCTCGAGCGCAATGTCGGCGGCTTCATCGGCGCCGCGCGCTCGAGTCCCCGCGATCGGCCGCGCCACGACACGATCTCCCGTCACGCGTACGAGTGGCTCGGGTGACGATCCTGCTATCTCGAACGCTGGGTGGTCGCCGGATGCTCCGAAGCGCAGGAAGTACATGTAGGGACTCGGGTTGATCGTCCTCAGGACGCGGTAGGCGCCGAACGAGGAGCCTGCGATCGGCGCCTCGAAACGCCGTGAAGGCACGACCTGAAAGGCGTCCCCTGCGAAGATGTGTTCCCTGCAACGCCGGACCATCCCTGCATACGCGTCGTCGTCGACGGTCGCATCGAATCCCGTGCTCTGAGCCCCCCGCACCCAGATCGCCGGCGCCCCGAGAGGAGCCGTGAGGCGCTCGATGACGGCCTCGCACCGCTCGACCGCGTCGTCGTAGGCGCGCGCCGGGTCGCTCGGCCGGGCCACGTTGGTGATCACCGACGCCTTCTGCTCGAAGTGGTCGAATACGACGAAGCTGCGCGTCAACAGCAGCACGAGGTCCGGCAGTCCAAGGTCGTCCTCCGGCGCGTCGGGGAGATGCTCGAGCTCCCGCACGCAGTCGTAGCCGATGAATCCCACGGCCCCCCCGTTCAGAGGAGGGAGGCCCGGCAATTGAGGGGCGCGGCACCCGTCCAGAAGCCGCTTTACGTAGGCGAGTGGTCCCTCGCCCTCTGCGGGCCGAACGGGCGGTTCGCCGGCGACGGAGATGCGTCCGCCTTTCGCCTTGACCACGGCGAACGCGTCACCGCCCAGAAACGAGTAACGACCCCAGCGCTCACCTCCCTCGACACTTTCGAGCAGGAAGCCGTTTGGCTCCGGCTGCAGCCGCAACCATGCTGCGACCGGAGTCTGTGCGTCGGCGAGGATCTCGCGCCACACCGGGACGACTGCGTGACGGCCACAGAGGTCGGCGAAGGTCGCCGGGCCCGGCCGGTACGACGCCCTCACCGTCCATCGAGCCGGTTGTGAAAGCATGTCGTGGCGCCTGTGTGACAGGCGGGCCCGGCGGGATCGACCAGGAACAGCAGCGCGTCGGCGTCGCAGTCGTAACGCACCTCGACGACAGCCTGGGTGTTACCCGAGGTCGCCCCCTTGTTCCAATACTCCTTGCGCGATCTGCTCCAGAACCATGTCGTTCCGGTTTCGAGCGTCTTGCGCACCGCCTCAGCGTCGACGTACGCGAGCATCAGGATCTCTTTGGTGCGCGCGTCCTGGACGATCGCGGGTGCAAGACCGTCCTTGTTGAACTTCAGTTGGCCGGTCACCGAGGCCCCCGTCACGGCAGCATCCTCACCGGGAGAGAACGCGCCGCCAGGGCTTCCTTGGCCTGCGCGATGGAGAACGTTCCGAAGTGAAAGACCGAGGCCGCCAGCGCCGCGGCCGCACCACCCTCGTTCGGATCGACCGCATCGGCGAGGTGCTCGGGCACACCGGCGCCTCCGGAGGCGATCACCGGCACCGGGACCGCCGACGAGACCGCCCGGGTCAAAGCGATGTCGTAGCCGCCGGTGGTGCCGTCGGCGTCCATCGAGGTCAAGAGGATCTCGCCGGCGCCCAGCTCTCCGGCGCGCCCGGCCCATTCCACTGCGTCCAGACCGGTGCCGATCCGACCGCCTTCGGCGAACACCTCCCATGATCTGCCCGCCCTCGCCGCATCGATAGCGACCACGATGGCCTGCGCTCCGAACCTGTCCGCCGCCTCCCGTATCAGCTCCGGGCGGCGGATCGCCGCGCTGTTGATCGCGACCTTGTCCGCTCCGGCGCGCAGCAGGCGCCTAATGTCCTCGACCGATCGCACTCCACCCCCGACGGTGAGAGGAATGAACAGCGTCTCCGCCGTGCGCGCGACCACCTCGTAGATGAGGGCACGGCCCTCGTGGGTCGCGGTGATGTCCAGGTACACGAGCTCGTCCGCGCCGTCGGCGTCGTAACGCGCGGCCAGTTCGACAGGATCGCCCGCGTCGCGCAGCTCGACGAAGCGCACTCCTTTTACGACTCGTCCGTTGTCGACATCGAGGCAGGGGATGATTCGCTTGGCTAACATCGGCCTCAAGCTAACTCAGACTCGAGGCTGTGGGCCTCGGCGCGAGCTTAGGGGGATGAGCTTGGACGAACGCCGGTGGGACGAAGACGACTCGGCCGTCTACCGGCGGATGGCGGCCGTCGCCGTCCCCGCGCGCGCCGAGCAGATCGCTGTGGTCGTGGCCCTGTTGCCGTTCGGCCGCGACGACGCCTTCCGGGTGATCGAGCTGGGCTCGGGCGAAGGGGCGCTGAGCGCCGCCATCTTGGGCTGCTACCCGCGCTCGGAGGTGTCGGCGCTCGACGGCTCGGTGTCCATGCGTGAGCAGACCCAGGCGCGCCTTGCCCGTTTCGGGCGGCGCGCCCGGGTCGGGCCCTTCAGGCTCGAGGAACTGACCGGCCCCGAGGGTGGCCGGCTCGACGCCATGGAGGGGGCCGGCGCGGTGGTGTCGTCGTTGTGCATCCACCACCTGGACGGTGCGGGCAAGAAGCGGCTGTTCGAGGGGGTGTGCCTCAGGCTGGCTCCGGGCGGAGCCTTGCTCATGGCCGACGTCGTCGAGCCCGTCCGTCCTGAGGCGGCAGAGGTCTACGCCGCCACCTGGGATCGGGCGACTGAGGAGCAGGCCCTTGCGCTCGACGGGTCGGCCGGCCGCTTCGACGACTTCGTCGAGCAGAGATGGAATCTCTACCGGCATCCCGATCCGGAGGTGGACAAGCCGTCGCCGGTGGCCGACCAGCTGCGGTGGCTGGTGGGGGCGGGTTTCGAGGCGGTCGACTGCTTCTGGCTGCGCGCCGGGCATGCGGTCCTCGGCGGCTACAAGCCGGGCCCGGTCCGGTCCGGCGCGCCGGTGGGGTTCGAGGAGGCGCTCGCCTGTGCTCACGCCGAACTGGAGGGGTCGAGCGGGTGAGCGAGGTGGATAGTTCACACTCGGCACCACCTCGACGGGCGAAAGTCTATGTCCCGGAAGCTCCGGGCTGAGGGGAGACCTGCATGAAACCACTCGTTCTGCCACCCAATCAGCTGCACCGCTTCTACCTCGGCGGCCCGGCCATTGCAGAGCTGCGGGGAATTCCCTCGGAGGATCCTCAGGCGCCGGAGGACTGGGTCGGTTCGGCCACCGCCGAATGGGGCTCGGCAACCGCGGGCCTGGCGCGCCTGGAGGATGGGACCGTCCTGCGCGACGCGATGGCGGACGACCCGGAGGGGTTCTTCGGGCCCGGGCATGCGGAGCGCTTCGGCGGCGACCCCGGGGTCCTCGTCAAGATCCTCGACGCCGGTCAGCGCCTCCCCGTGCACTTCCACCCCGACGTTCCTTTTGCCGGGCAGCATCTCGGGCTGGAACATGGGAAGACAGAGGCATGGGTGATCGTCGCCACCTCCACCCCCGACGCCGCCGTGTGGGTCGGCTGGCAGGATGACATCGACCCTGCCACCGCAGCCACCTGGGTCGAGACCCAGAGCACGGACGCGATGCTCGATGCTCTTCATCGCTTCCCGGTCGAGCCCGGCGACACCTTGTTTCTGCCTGGCGGGATGCCCCATGCCATCGGCGAGGGGATCCTGCTGGTCGAGCTCCAGGAGCCGACCGATCTCTCGATCCTCATGGAATGGGAGGGCTTCGACATCGACGGAGCCGCCGACGGCCACCTCGGGCTCGGCTTCGACCTCGCCCTGCAGGCGCTCGACCGCTTGGGGTGGAACCGGTCGCAGCTCGACGACCAGACCCTCGCGCCGCCGGAACCGGTCACGGACCGGCCCGGGACCTGGAGCCTTTTCCCCCGATCCGCGGACGGCTTCTTTCGCGCCGAGCGGATCAAGCCGGCGCCGGAGGCCCCCGTACCGGCGGGGTTCTCGATCCTGGTCGTCATCGCAGGCGAGGGCCGCCTCGGCACGGCTTCGGGTGGATCCCTCGAGGTGAGTCGCGGCGCAACGGTGCTCGTCCCCTATGCGGCGGGCGAGGCGGAGCTTTCGGGCACGCTCGACGTGCTGCGCTGCATGCCGCCGGTGGCCTGAATGCCTGCGGAGCTCCTGCTCGGAATCGATGCGGGGACGACCTACACCAAAGCCGCGCTGGTGACTCCGGACGGCATCGAACGCCGGCACGGACGCGCCCGGACCCCGTGGCATCCGGTCCCCACCGGTGCGGAGATGCATCCCTCCGGGTTCGTCGACGCGGCGCTGGAAGCGGTGCACAAGGCGCTCGACCCGCGAGCGGGGGCCCCTTTGGACGGGCCGATCGTGGCCGTCGGAGTGACGAGCATGGCCGAGACCGGCGTACTCCTCGACCGGGACGGCGCGCCCGCCGCACCGTGTATCGCCTGGCACGACACACGCGGCGAGGCCGAGGCGGACGACCTCGCCCGCGCCGTCGGCGCGCCGGAGTTCACCGCCCGCACCGGCCTTCCTCCCAGCCGTCTCTGCTCCGCCGCCAAGCTCCGCTGGCTGCGAGCCAACACGACCGAGAGCCGCCGGGGGGTTCGGTGGCTCAACGTCGCCGAGTGGCTCGTCTACAGCCTCGGGGGGGATCAGGTGGCCGACCCCTCGCTCGCCTCGCGCACGGGAATGCTCGACGTGGGCCGGGGCGCGTGGTGGGACGACGCCCTGCGGTGGACGGTCGCACCGCCGGGGCTGATGCCGGACCTGGGC
>JACDDL010000033.1 GCA_013817045.1 Actinomycetota bacterium
ACGTCGCCGAGTGGCTCGTCTACAGCCTCGGGGGGGATCAGGTGGCCGACCCCTCGCTCGCCTCGCGCACGGGAATGCTCGACGTGGGCCGGGGCGCGTGGTGGGACGACGCCCTGCGGTGGACGGGCGCACCGCCGGGGCTGATGCCGGACCTGGGCGAGGCCGGCGCGGCCGCCGGCCGGGTGAGAC
Source organism: Actinomycetota bacterium (assembly GCA_013817045.1). Classification (GTDB taxonomy): domain Bacteria; phylum Actinomycetota; class CADDZG01; order CADDZG01; family WHSQ01; genus JACDDL01. The sequence continues at coordinate 190 of JACDDL010000033.1, forward strand.
GGCTGCTGCCGGAGGCCGAGGGCGCGGTTCTCTCCATAGCGGGTCACGACCACCTCTGCGCTGCGGTCGGCGCCGGCGCGACCGGGCCCGGCGACACCTTCAACTCCTGCGGCACCGCCGAGGCATTCGTGCGTCCACTCAGGCCGCCGGTCGAGGACGACCTCGTCCAGAAAGCCGTCGAGGGGGGTGTCTGCGTCGGCTGCCACGTGATCCCGGGATGGCGGGCGCTGATGGGCGGCTTCTCCGCGGGCGCGACGCTGCAGCGCTTCCTGAGCCTGCTCGGAGCCGAGGAGGAGAGGGATCGGGCGGCGCTCGAGGCGGCCGCACTCGAGTCGGCCGGCGACGACACCGACCTCAGGATAGAGGGCGTCGGCGAGGGGTGCATGGCCCTCACCGGGATCACGGGACGGCCCTCTCCCGCGGCCGCGTGGCGCGCCGTGACCGAGGCGGTAGTAGAGCGCGGCGCCGGGATCCTTGCCACCATCGAGGCCGCCGCAGGGGACACCGAGCGTCTCGTGGTCGGGGGCGGTTGGTCCCGGAGCCCCGTGCTGCGCCGCCTCAAGGCAGCGCGCCTCGGGCCCTTTCTGGAGCCGCAGGTCGGGGAAGCGGGGGCCCGAGGCGCCGCGCTCATCGCCGGGCGCGCCGCCGGCCTCTACCCAACCCTGACGGAGCTTCCCCCGGTCGACTACGCCGAATGGGTGCCCGATGTGCATATTTCACGCCCGCCATCCGCACGGTCCGGTCGGGACTAGAGCTCGGCCTCCATGATCTTGGTTGCCACCTCGGCCAGGTCCGCTCCGACGACATCCGGGGCCTCCACCAATGGATCGAGGACCTTGCCGGGGCGGGCCACGAACGCCGCAGCGCAGCCGGCGTTGAGCGCGCCGGCTATGTCCCAGGAGTGCGCCGCCACCAGTCGAACTTCGCCAAGGCGCGCTCCGAGCGCGTCCGCCGCCATCCGGTACGGCTCAGGCGCGGGCTTCAGGCGCCTGACCTCGTGCGCCGAAAGGCTCTCTTCGAACAAGTCGCGCAGCCCGGCGTTGGCCAGTTGCGCTTCCGCCACCTGGGGCGTGGAGTTGGTCAGGGACGCAAGCCTCAGTCCCGCATCCCTCAGTCTCTCCAGGCTCGTCCGCACTTCTGGATGCGGAGGAAGGTGTTGCATCGTCTCCCTCAACTCCAAGCGGTGGTCGTCCGAGAGCTCGACACCACGTTGGGTCGCCACCATTTCCAGTGCGGCAAGGCCGGTCACGCCGAACTCCGAGTAGCGCGCCGTAACCGTCGATACCAACGCCGACTGGAGCATCCGATCGAACCACTGCGCCCGAACCGAGCGGTCGCCGAACAAACCTTCGAACAGCGGGTCCAGCGCCGCCATGTCGAGCAAGGTTTCGTTCACATCGAAAAGAATCACGCGTGGCACGCCGCCTCCTTGCGGGATCCGGGGCAGCCGCCTGCGTGCGCCCGGCCGGTGGACAAGCATAGGTTCTCTGACCCTGCATGTCGGTTCCTGGCGCGCTCGTGGGTCGATTTTCCCCACAAGAGCTCTGCGCGCCGGCTCTCGTCGGCGTCCCCGTTTCTCAGGGGCAGTCGGCTCCCGTGCAGGTCGATGCTCTCTGAACCATGGCGTCGAGCTCTGCCTGGTTGGCGGGCTCGTTGCCGGCCACACCGTCTCCGTACACGTTGTTCAATTGCCAGGGATCGTTCGGCCCGTAGTACTCGCGCGGATCGGTCGTCTCAATTCGTGGAAACCTGGTGTTGTTCCTGTAGCGCAGGTACTCCCAGCTCGGCGTCCACAGACCTTGATAGTTGGGCTGCGTCTGGTCGTTGGCGAGATACTCGACCAGTATGTGCTGCCGGGGCGGGCTGCCGAGCGGTTTGCCGTCGACCACATAGCTCGGAGTGACGCCCGCCGCCTCATAGACAGTGGGGGCCACGTCGATGTTGGCGACGATGTCGGAGCTCACGCTGCCGGGGGCCATGTGGCCCGGCCATCTCACGAAAAAGGGCGTCCGGATGGTCTGGTTGTAGGGATACTTCTTTCCCCTGAGCTGGTGCTCCCAGAGCATGTGCCCGTGGTCTCCCATGAAGATGGCGAGGGTGTCCTCCGCCTCGCCCAGAGCGGTGAGCTTCTCGAACAACGCGGCCACCATCACGTCGACCGACTTCAGGGTTCGCGCTTGCTGAGAACGAAACACCTGGGTCGCCCGTTTGGCCACTCCCTGCTCGCGCACGTAGGCAGGCTTGTCGGAGAGGTCGGTTTCAGATGTCGCCGGGTTGTCTCTCCATACGGGCACCGGCACCCCGGTGAATTGTTTCTCGGGCGTCGCAGGGCCATGTGGAGCCAACGGCGACACCTGCATGAACCACGGTTTGGCATCGTCGGCGACCTCGAACTCGTCGAGGAACCTCAGCGCATGATCCCTGATGACCGTGGTCGTATAGCCGGGTTGATTTATCACCGTACCGTTGACGTCGAAATCGACGTTCGAGTACCTGGCTTGGCCCAGCATCATCGCCCACTTGTCGAAGTCGGGTGGGGAGGCGTTCCACGCGTTGAGAAACTTGCCGGAGATCGCCGTGTAGTAGCCGGCGGCGCGCAGCTCGCGCTGCATGGTTCTCGTCGGCTTGAACCGCCCTGGGGCGACGTTGCCGATGACGCCGTGATTGTGCACATACTGCCCCGAGAACAGGGAGGTCCTCGCCGGGCAGCAGATAGGGGTGGTCGCAACGCCGTTGGTGTAGTGCCTGCCGCCCTCCCGGAAGATCCGCATGGTCTCGGGCATCACGCTGTAGAAGTCCTTCCTCACCGGATGATCGTCGGTGAGGATGATGAGGACGTTGGGTCTGGCCGCAGCCTGCACCGATGCCGTCCCGGCGGGCGCCGCCGGCTCCTCCTGAAGTCTGCGTTCGAATAGGCCACCCGCCGCTACGACGACGCCGACGAGGACCGCCAACCCAAGGACGACCACGGTTCCATATCGGTACACGGGCTTGCCTTTCCCTTAGTGTCTGAGGTTGCCGGGAGCGTGGAGGAGCCTGCCGAGGGAGTTCGTTGTGTTCCTTACCCTACGTAGTTAATCGACCACGCAGAAAATCTTCGCGCTTCCGGCCACCTACTTGGTCGGAGGGAGCCCTAAGTGCTGATCGTCGGACCGAATCTCACGCTCGACCGAACCCTGTCGCTCCCCGAGTTGCGCCCGGGGGAGGTCTTGCGCTTCTCCAAGGCGGCCATCACCCCTGGCGGAAAGGGGGTCAACGTCGCCCGCGTGGCGCGCTCCCTGGCCCTCCCCGCCCACCTCGTGGGCTTCGCCGCAGGCCGGACCGGGCGCGCCGTGGCCGAGCTCGTCGCCGATGAAGACCTGGCACAGTCCGCGGTCCCCGTGGGCGGTGAAGTCCGCTCGAGCGCCATCGTCGTCGAAGAGGACGGACGGATAACGGTCCTCAACGAACCCGGGCCCTCCATCTCAGAGTCCGACTGGGAACGGCTCGAAACGGTGACGGAGGAACGGCTGGGGGACCACCGCATTCTGGTCTGCATCGGCAGCAGCCCGCCGGGGACCCCGCGCGATGGATATGCCCGGCTGGTCGAGCACGCCCACCGGGCCTCGGTTCCCGTCCTGGTCGACGCCGCCGGGGATCTCCTTGCCGCGGCACTGGAGGCGGGCCCCGACTTCGTAACCCCCAACCTCGGGGAGGCCGAGGGGGCCCTGGAGGGGCACTCCGTTGAAGAAACCAGTGCCGACACACCCGACGCCCCCGAGCACGCCCGTGTTGCTGCGGCCGCCCTTGTGCGCCGCGGGGCCGGCGTGGCCCTCGTCACGGCGGGCGGCGCGGGAGTCGCCGTCGACGGCTCCGCAGGCGCCTGGTGGATCGAGGCTCCGGCCGTCAAGGTGGTCAACCCAATCGGTGCTGGTGACGCCTTCGTGGGAGGGTTCTGCGGCGCGCTGGAGCGGGGCGCCGCGGTGCGGGAAGCGGCGACCGAGGCGGTGGCAACCGCATCGGCGAGCGTAGAGACCGCGACGGCGGGTGGAGTTGACCCGGTGCGCGTTCGAGCACTGATCGACGGCATGCATGCCGGCTAAAGCTGCGACCACTCAACCCCACTCGAAGCCCTGTCATCCCCACATCCCAAAGCTGAGAAGGCGCGCCCAGCCGAACCGGGGTGCCCAAAGCTGAGAAGCTGCCCGCCCGAACCGGGATGCCCTTCTTGTGTTGCGCCGACGCAGGGACGCAAAGCCCCGCTAATGTACCCTCAGGAACCTGCGGATCGAGAAGTTCGGTTATTCCAACGGCATCGAGGTCGGCGCCGGCTCGACCATCGACAACGTCACCCTCTACGGCAACCACAACCACGGCATCCGGCTCAAGGCGGGCACGACCATGACCGACAGCTTCATCGCCTGCCACGGCAAGATGAACGTCTACGGTGCGGGCGCTAGGGCTGGGCCGGGTCTTTGCCTGCCGCGGCGTCGTCGGCCCATCGATTGGCCTCGGCGATGCCGAACTTGTGCTCGTAGAGCGCCCGTCCGACTATGGCACCGGCCACCCCCTGTGGGCGCAGCCGCGCCACGGCCATGAGGTCGTCGCGCGACGAGATGCCCCCCGAGGCGATCACGGGAAGGCCGGTGGCCGCAGCGACCCGGGCGAGTCCCTCGAGGTTGGGGCCCGCCATCGTCCCGTCGCGGCCGGTGTCGGTGTAGATGAACATGCAGACGCCCGCGTCCTCGAACCCGGCCACGGCCTCGAGCACCGGGACTCCGGTTCCCACCGTCCATCCGTGCGTGGCAATCTCGCCCCCCGTGGCGTCCAGAGAAACCGCGATGCGCTCGCCGTAGCGTTCGCACGCCAGCCCCAGAGCAGCCGGGTCCTCGAGCGCAGCGGTACCCAGCACCACCCGGTTTGCGCCCGCAGCCAGGGCCCCCTCGACGTCCTCCAAGGTACGCATCCCACCGCCGGCCTGGACGGGACACCTGGCGCGCCGAACCACCTCGAGCACTAGCTCCCGGTTGGCGGGAACTCCCGTCTTTGCCCCGTCGAGATCGACTATGTGCAGCCAGCGCGCTCCCGCAGAACAGAAGCCGAGCGCCACCTCGACCGGGTCGTCCGAATAGACCGTCTCGGTGCCGAAACGCCCCTGCAGCAAGCGGACACAACGCCCCGCCGAGATGTCGACCGCAGCGTAGACGGCGAAGCCCGCCGGCCTCACGCAGCCGACACCCAGTTGCGCAACAGCTCGATGCCGGCGAGCCCGCTCTTTTCGGGATGGAACTGCACTGCGGTCAAACTCCCCAGGTTCACCCGCGCCGCGAACCGGTCACCGTGCTCACACCAACCGTCGACGATCGAGTCATCGTTCGGGTGCACCGCAAAGGAATGGTCGAAATAGTAATACTCGGGGCGCGTCCCGTCGGCCGCCGAAACGGTGTTCCATCCGATGTGCGGGACCGTGACCGTCGCCGGAAGCCGGGTCACCTTCCCGGGTACGATTCCCAGTCCCTTCGACGGACCGTGTTCCTCGCTGATGTCGAAGAGCACCTGCATCCCAAGGCAGATGCCGAGGAACGGGCGATCGGCCTCGATCCATTCGCGGATCACTACCTCGAGACCGCCGTCGGCCAAGCTGGCCGTGCAGCGGTCGAAGACCCCCTGCCCGGGAAGGCAGAGGGCGTCCATCGTTCCGGCGGCCCGGGGATCGGAGATCAAAGCCGGACGCGCGCCCGCAGCCTCGAGCGCCTTTGCCACGCTTCGCATGTTGCCCATCCCGTGGTCGAGGACGGCCACCTTCACCTTCACTACAGCACTCCCTTGGTCGACGGCACCTCGTCTCCGCCGCGCTCGTCCAGCCTCACGGCGTCGCCCAGCGCCCGGGCCAGGGCCTTGAACACAGCTTCGATCGCATGGTGGGCGTTGGCCGATCGCAACAGCCGCACATGCAGGGTGATCTCGGCCCCCCGGCACAGTGCGTTGAGAAACTCCGGAGTCAACTCGGTGTCGAAGGCTCCAACCATGCCGGGCCGCAACTCGCCCTCGTACACGAGCAGCGGACGCCCGGAGATGTCGAGCGCAATCTGAGCAAGCGACTCCTCCATAGGAACCAGCGCGTCCCCGTACCTGCGGATGCCGCGTTTGTCCCCGAGCGCGTGCTTCAATGCTCTGCCGAGAGCGATCCCAGTGTCCTCGACGGTGTGGTGCGCGTCGATGCCGAGGTCACCCTGCACCTCGACATCCAGGCCCATACGGGAGTGACGGCCCAACTGCATCAACATGTGATCGAAGAAGCCGACGCCGGTGCTTGCCTGAACGGTCCCTCCATCGAGATCGAGTGAGACCCGCACCTTCGTCTCGGTCGTCTCACGCTCCACCGCGGCGCGCCGCTCATTCATCGAGAATCTCCCGCATTGCGGCCAGGAACACCTCGGTCTCGTGAGGACGGCCTGCAGTCACACGCACAGCATGCTCGAGACCGGGGGTCCCCGTGTAGATACGTATCAGCACGTCGCGCTCGAGCAAGCGGGTCCAGACGCCGGGGGGATCATCGACCTCGAACAGGACGAAGTTGGCGTGCGACGGAATGGTCTTCACGCCCATGGCCTGCAGCTCTATGGCGATGCGGTCGCGCTCCTCGGCCACCGCCGCCGCCAGACGCATACTCTCGTCCGCGTGTCGCAGCGCGACAAGAGCGGTGACCTGGCTCAGCGCAGAGAGGTGATAGGGAAGGCGGACAAGGGCAAGCCCCTCCATCAGTGCGGGATGCCCCAGCGCGTATCCGATGCGCGCGCCTGCCAGCTGCCACGCCTTTGAAAATGTCTTTGTCACCACCAGGTTCGGATGCTCTTCGAGCAGACCACGAGCGCTGTCGCCGGGATCGGCGAACTCCGAATAGGCCTCGTCGACGATCACGATGCCGGGGGCCTCTTCGAGAAGCGCTTCGATGCTCGGCAGCGGCTCCAACACTCCGGTGGGATTGTTGGGGGAGCACACCATGACGATCTCGGGACGGAGGTCGCGAGTGGCTGTGACTGCGGCGTCGAGGTCGACTTCGAAGATGTCGTCGCGCGCCAGCTGCACTACCTCGGCGCCGGTCATGCGCGGGATCAAAGAATGCAATGAATAGGTTGGTTCGAAGGTCAGCACGGTTCTGTTCGTGCCTGCGTAGGCTAGGCAGAGGTGCAGCAGCACTTCGTTGGAGCCGTTCGCCACCGAGATTCCTTCCTGCGGCCACGCGGTGTGCAGGGACAGCTCTTCGCAGAGGTCGTGAGCGTCTTTGTCCGGGTAGCGGTTCAACTCCACCGCAGAGATGGCGCCGGCAAGCTCGGACCTGAAGGCGGGCGAGGGTTCGTAGGGGGACTCGTTGGTGTTCATGCGGTAACGGGCCGGACGCTGCGGAGAGGAATACGGCTCGAGTCCGGCGAGGTCACTTCGCACGGCCAGCGCTGGCTCCGTTGGTGCACTCACAGCAGCCCTTTGCCGGAACCGAGGCGCGCCCTCACGGCGCGCGCGTGGCCCGGCAAGCCTTCGGCCTCTGCCAGCGCGTCGATGTGCGGTGCAAGTTGTGCTAGTGCCTGCGGTTCGACTCCGGAGACGTAGATCCTTTTGACGAAGTCTTGTGCGCCGAGCCCCGAAGACCAGCGGGCGCTGCCCCCGGTCGGAAGAATGTGGTTTGTACCTCCTGCGTAGTCGCCCACGGGCACCGGCGAGTCCGGTCCTACAAACACCGCACCGGCGTTGCGCACGCCGTCGAGTGCGTCGAGCGCACCCGCGAACATGAGTTGGAGATGCTCGGGTGCAAAGGCGTTGGCGGTATCCATCGCATGAGCGAGGTCGCGCACCAGGACGGCGCGCCCTCCTTCTATGAGGGCGTTCTCGACATCTTCCGAGCGCTCGTGGCGGGCGACCGCAAGCTCGAGGTGCGTCATCACCGCTTCGGCAACCTCCGGCTCCCAGGTGATCAGAACATGCGCGCCGAGTGGGCCGTGCTCGGCCTGGGCCACGAGGTCGGCGGCGGCCACCTCTGGGGCGGCCGTGCCGTCGGCGATCACGACAAGCTCCGTAGGCCCTGCCTCGGCATCCACCCCGACCCATCCCCTTACCCGGCGTTTGGCGAGGGTCACGTAGGTATTGCCGGGCCCGACGATCTTCTCCACCGGTCTGACGGTTTCGGTGCCGTAGGCAAACGCAGCTATGGCCTGCGCGCCACCCATGCGATACACCTCGTCGATCCCGGCCACCGAACAGGCGGCCAGCACTGCCTCGGCGATCTCGCCCCTGCCGTCAGGCGGCGAGCACAGCGCGACGGTCCCGACTCCCGCCACCCGGGCCGGTACCGCGGCCATGATGACCGACGAGGGATAGGCGGCGCGCCCACCGGGGGTATAGATGCCGACACGCCGGAACGGCCTTATGAGCTCGCCCACCAGCTCCGAGCCCGACCGCTCCATCCAACCGGACGGAAGCTGCCGCTCACAGGTTCGGCTGAGACGGGCGTCCAGCGACTTCAGGGCGTCGATGAGCTCGGGACGCACGAGCTTCACCGCGTGCGCAATCACCTCGGGCTCCACGCGCAGCTTCTCGGGTGTCAGGCGGGCGTGATCGAAGCGCTCGGTAAGTGCGAGCACCGCAGCGTCGCCTCGGAGGCGCACGTCGTCGACGATCGTCTTGACGTCGGCGTCGGGGCCCGCGGCGCGCCCCGCGGGAGTGGGGCGAGCGATGTGAACCGGCGCGCCCTGGTCCCGGCCATCGATTAGCTCGAGCATCGTTTGAGGGTATATGGGGACGCGTGCAGCCTCGACCGTCCCATGCGCTCGAACCTCTGGACGCGCCGGCCTTCGATCGGCCCATCGGGCCGAAGGCGCAGATTGCGCACCGCATGCGCTAGGTTCTCGGCGTGCAATCACAGCGCGTAGATCCACCTGCGGCCGCACCCGAGTTGGTCATGCTGACCGCGTGGCTCGACTTCCACCGCGCCACACTATTGAGAAGGTTGGAAGGGCTGGACGATGTCGACCTTCGCCGGCCGCTCGTGCCCTCCGGCACGAGCCTGCTGGGAATCGTCAAACACCTCGCTTACGTAGAACGGTGGTGGTTCTGCATCGTGTTTGCAGGGCAGCAGCTCGACGTCCCGTGGACCGACGAGGATCCGGACGCCGACTGGCGCATCGAGCCCGACGACACCACCGAGGAAGTCATCACCCTCTACGGACGGGAGATAGCGCGCACAAGGACGTGTACCGAAGGCGCCGGGCCCGACGACGTCGCCCGCTATCCCAACTCAGCCAAGACGCTGCGCTGGATCATGATGCACATGATCGAGGAAACGGCGCGCCACAACGGTCACGCGGACATCATCCGGGAACTGATCGACGGGATCACCGGAGAGTAAGTCGCGCCGGGGGCGCTGGGTGTACTGATCTCAAGATGTGACGACGCATCACGTTCATCCTGGGTCCCATCTTCACCTTTAGATCACTGCTCATATCCGGAGTTAGCGGGCACGAGATCGATACCGATAAGACGTCACAGAGAGAGCATGGTTAGGCATTTCTGTCACACGCCCTCTCTAATATGTAGCCATGTTCGAACCACTGGCCGACGCCAAGGCCGCCATCAAAGACGTTGTTGCATCCCTCGACGCCGACGTTCTGGAAGGTGCTTTCGCGACCGAGCTGGTCGAGGAGTTCGCCGCGATCGAGCGGCTCGCCGCGGCGGGCAAGACCCTGTGTGCCCAGCGGGTCGCAAAGTCGGGTGCATGGCGGCGCGACGGCGACCGCTCGCCGGCGCGCTGGATGGCGCGAACCACCGGCACCTCGGTCGGTAACGCGCTCGGGGTGCTCGAGACCGCCGAGGGTATCGGTGAGCTTCGCGCGACCGAGACCGCGCTGCGCTCCGGGGAGCTGTCCCAGGTCCAGGCCCAAGAGATCGTGTCCGCCGCCGCGGTCAGCCCTGCTTCCGAGTCACGGCTTGTGGCTGCGGCCAAGACCGAAACCGTCTGGGAGCTCAAAGAGCGCTGCGCCAAGGTCAAGGCTGCGGCAGGCTCGGACGAGCTCGACCGCTACGAGGCGATCCGGGCTCGCCGCCGGCTGCGGCACTTCCGGGGCTCCGACGGCGCCTTCCACCTCGACGCGGTGCTGACCCCCGATGCCGGGGCGGTGGTGATCGCGGCGCTGGAGCCCTACACCGAGCGGGTGTTCCGGGCGGCCCGAAGTCACGGCCGGCGGGAGTCCCACCAGGCCCACGCCGCCGACGCCCTGGTGGAGCTGGCCGAGCACGCCCGGGCCTGTGATCGCGAGCCCTCCTCTCAGGGCCCCAAGGCGACCGTGCACGTCGTGGTCGACCACGGGGCGCTTGTAAGGGGATCGCTCGAGGACGGCGAGAGCTGCGAGGTCCCCGGGATAGGTCCGATCCCGGCTGCGACCGCCCGGGCCTGGGCCACAGACGCCTACCTGTCCGCGCTGCTCACCGACGCAACCGACATAAAGGCGGTCTGCCACCTCGGGCGCACCATCCCGGCCCGCCTGCGCACGGCCGTACAGATGCGTGACCGGACCTGTGTGGTGCCGGGCTGTGACGTCGGCCGCCAGCTCGAGATCGACCACATCAAGGCGGTGACAGACGGAGGGCCGACCCGCCTGGACAACCTCGCCCGGCTGTGTCGCTGGCACCACTACCTGAAGACCCATCGCGGCTACCGCTTGTCCGGCGGGCCGGGTTCGTGGCGCTTCGCCAACCCCGAACAGGCACACCCCGGGAGATCGCCGGACACTGTGAAAGAGTCCGGCACCGCCAGCTCTCCTTGAATCCCGTGAACTTGGGACGAGGCGGCGAGCGGATGCCGGGCGCCGGTGCTCTTCTCCGCTCGACTTGCCGGTCATGAGGCGCGCTTTTCCCCAGGCGTCGCTACGACTCGGGGTAGAAGAAACTAGGTCAGGAGCCCGTTCAGCATGCCTCCGTCGATCGTCACCGAGGTTCCAGAGATGTAAGAGGCGCGCCCCGAGGCGAGGAAAGCAACGACGTCACCGAACTCCTGTGGGTCGCCGTAACGTCCCAACGGGATGCGCATCTTGGCATCGGCGGCGACCTCGGCGACGTCCCGGCCGGAGCGCTCGGCATTGCCCTCGTCCAACGCCCGCAGGCGAGCCGTATCGATTCTTCCGGGGGCGACGCACAACACCCTGATCCCCTCGGGGCCAAGCTCCTTCGACAGCGTCTTCGCCATCCCCACAACCGCGGCCCGCATCATGTTGGACAGCAACAGATTGGGGATGACCTCCTTGGTCGACGACGAGGTTAGGTACAGAATGCACCCGCTTCCCTTGGCGCGCATGCCGGGTAGGACGGCCTTCGTCAAATGCCACGCCGACGCGGTCGTCAGACCGAAGGCGCTCTGTAATTCCTCTTCGCCGAGCGACTCGAAGGGCCCGGGGGGTGGACCGCCCGCGTTCGACAGAAGGATGTCGACCGGGCCCAGGTAGTTGACCACCTGCTCGTGGGCGGGCGCGATCGAATCTGCATCCGAGACGTCCAGCGGGACGGCAACGCAGTGCCCGCCGGTTTCGCTTTCGATGTCGGCCGCCGTCTCCTCGAGGCTCTCTGCGGAGCGAGCCGAGCACGCCACCGCTGCGCCCTCGCGCGCCAGGGCCAGAGCCGTGGCGCGGCCGAGCCCCGACGATGCTCCGTGCACCCAAGCAACCTTCCCTGCAATCCCCAGATCCATCCTGCCTCCTCAAGCGAGTGAAACTTCCCTGGTCTAACCCCCGGCCGACAACACAACCTTTCCGAAAGTGGAATTCGAGTGCAAGAAGCTGTAGGCCTCCTGCGCTCTGTCGAGTGGCACGATGCGCTCGATGACCGGACGCAGCCTGCCATCCGCCAGCAGCGGGACCACCGACCGGGCGAAGTCGGCCATGGCCGCGGCCTTTTCGTGCTCGGGGCGGCTTCGGAGCACCGTGCCGATCACCGTCAGCCGTTTGCGAAGCACCGTTCCCATGTCCAGACGCGCTTCGGCGCCGGCGAGGAGGCCCACGATGAGTATGCGCCCACGTGGCCGGCAAACAGCCGTGTCGATCGAGAGGTAGTCGCCGCCAACGAGATCGAGCACCACATCCACCTCGCCGATGGCGCCGGCCATGTCGTCCGAGGCGACGACCCCGGCGTCCAAACCGAGCTCACGTGCGCGTTCGAGCTTACTGGGGGTACGGGCGGTCCCAACCGAGCTCGCGCCGATGGCGCGCACTATTTGCAATGCGGCGGTCCCGACTCCGCTGCCCGCGCCGTGTATCAGGACACGCTCGCCCGGTTTCAGGTGCGCCTGTGTCACGAGAGCGTCGAACGCAGTGACGAAGACCTCGGGGATGCCGCCCGCGGTGACCGGGTCGAGACCGTCCGGCAACGGCGCACACAGAGACTCCTGAACCAGCAGGTGTGTGGCGTGAGCCCCGCCGCCGGCGATGCCGAAGACCCTGTCTCCATCCCCGATCCACCGGCAGCCGGGGCCCCTGGCAGCAACCGTGCCGGAGAATTCGAGGCCGGGCACGTCCTCCGGCCATCCGGGCGGCGCCGCATAGGCGCCCCTAACCTGCAGGAGGTCGGCCCGGTTGACGCCGGCCCCGGCCACCTCGACTACGACCTGATCGGCGGCCGGCTCCGGTGTGGGACGCTCCTCGAGGCTCAACGAGCCGTCCGCAATGACGAGGGCCTTCACTTACCCTCCGCCCCCACCCATGAGGAGCCGTCCGAGTACACCTCGCGTTTCCAGATGGGAACGGTTGCCTTCAGCTCGTCGATGAGCCAGCGACAGGCTTCGAGCGCGTCGCCCCGGTGCGGGGCGCCACAGGAAACCACCACCGTGGGTTCGCCGAGGTCGCAGGCCCCCGTGCGGTGGATCGCCGTGATGCGCCGTACGTCCCAGCGCTCGGCGGCGCGCCGGGCGATGTCGTCGAGGCGCTCTGGCGCAAGCGTCGGATGTGCCTCGTAGTCCAGGCGTACGACGGACTTGGACTCCTTCCCGGGGACCGCGGCCGAGCTGCGCACGGTTCCGACGAAGATCGCGATTCCGCCGCAGTCCGGACCGGACACCGATGCGAGCGCATCCGGGACGTCGAGCGCCACGTCACTCAGGGCGGTGTGTATTTCGGTCATCGGCAGATGGTAGTCCTTGCGCCTCCGGTCCGGGCCCTTAGACGAGCTCGCGTCCCGCCGCGGCATGGAGAGCCGACAAGCTGAGCCGGAGTCCGAAGAACGCCAGGGAGACGATGCCGGACAGCTCGGCCGTCGTCTCGAGGAGAGGGGTGAACAAGGGGCTCAAGGTATCGGCGAGGGCCGCGAAGACGAAGCAGGGGAAGGCGAACAAGAAGACGCCCGCCTCTGGCAGACGCAGGACGAGGCGACCGTACCGGATCGCCCCCGCCAGCGCCGCCATCCCGTACACAACAAAGGTCAATGGTTGGGGCACGCCGAGAATCTCAGGCAGCACATGCTCGTGACCTTGGAACGAGTCATCGACGACGAACACAACACTGAACCAACCCAGCGCGGTTGAGGAACCCCCCGAGTTGCCGGTCGCGGCCACGGATGACCCGGGCGGCGACCAAGCAAACGGCGGCCGCCCCCGCCAAGAGCGCTGTGCGCAGCATGGTCACGGCCCCCAGGTAGAAAGGCGCTTCCGCGATTGCGGCAGGGTCGCTCGTGAGCACTATGAGGGGAATCCCCAGCCCGATGTTCGCCGCCGCCACTCCGCCCATGATGACGACGACCACGACGGCCATCCACGTCAGGCCACGCGCACTCTCGCGCAGACTCAGGTTGTCCCCCTGGGGGCTACGGGCGGTCCCCTGTAATGCAGTTGTTGAGCTTGTGGCCTCATCTGGGGGTTCATCGGCCGGTTAGGAACGGCAACACCCCAGACTCCGTGACGAGAGGTTCGACCTCCGGACCGCCCCGGGCGGCGCCAGCGTCGCGCAGTGCCGCCCGGGGCGCCGGCGTTTCTTCAGAGCAGGAGCACTCAGGAGTGCGGTGCCGTGTTCGGCGGGTGCTTAAGCGCGCTGTGCTTGTAGCCGAGCGTGTCGAATCCCAGCTTGCCGTAGAGGTCTTTGGGCCAGTCGTCGTCGTCGGCGGTGAGAAAAGTGATGTCGTTGCCTGCTGCGAGTGATTCTTCGAGCGCCTTGGCGACGACCGCAGTGGCAAGGCCGCGTCCCCGGTAGGTCTCGAGCGTTGCGACATCTTCTATCTGGCCGATCCCGTCCTTGGAGTAGAGATCGCAGAAGCTTTTCGGCGCGCCGGATTCTGGCGCGCCGTAATGTCGCGTGGGAACGGCGCGCGCGACAACCCTTCGCATCTCGATGATCTGACGGACGGTGGCGTCTTCGCGTCCGTACGGCTGGGTGCGTGTGAACGCCTCGGTCGCGGAGGCGGCCGTATCTTCGTCGATCTCCCGCGCGATGGTTGTGTTCACCGCGCGGTAGGGGGTGCGCCGATGAGCCATGATCACCAGGCTCTCTGCCGACCATCCGAGGGACCTGAGCTCTGGGGAGAGCCGTGCCCCCGTCGGGTCGTCTTCGATGCTCACCATCCGGTGCTCGAGTCCCGCCGCGCCCTGAATGCGGTCCGCCTCCGCGACCAGCGCACGGGCGCCGAGGTCCGGCGGGGCGCCCTCGACGCGCAGGAAGTTCAGGTCCCAGACGCGCGGAAGCCGGTCGTGGAAAAACACCGTGCCCCACCTGAACCGTGCTCTTCGAGTGCAGCTTCTCTCTTGGATCCCCCGGCGGAATTCATCTATGCGCCTGAGCGCATCGGCATCAGCCGGCATCGAGCGCTTCAATGATCGCGTCGGCCATCTCGGCCGTGGTGGCCGGCTCCCCGCTGGGACGCAGGTCCCCGGTCCTTACTCTGCCTTCGGCGAGAACCCGAGCGACTCCGCGCTCGAGCTTGGCGGCGGCGGCGTCCCGACCGAGATGCTGCAGCATCAGCATCGCCGACAGAATCATTGCGATCGGGTTGACCACGCCCTTTCCGGCGATGTCGGGAGCCGATCCGTGGGTTGGCTCGAAAACGGCGTACTGCTTGCCGATGTTCATTCCAGGCGCCATCCCGAGCCCTCCGATCAGGCCGGCGCAGAGGTCGGAGATGATGTCACCGTACAGATTGGGCAGGACGATCACATCGAGCTCTCCCGGATACCACGCCAACCACATGGCGAGCTCATCGACCTGGATGGCTTCGAAGTCGATCTCGGGATACTGGTCCGCCAGCGCTTCGCCGGTCTGCAGCCACACTCCGTCGGAGAACTTCATGATGTTGGCCTTGTGTCCGAGGGTGACCTTCCGTCTGCCGCGCTCGCGGGCGAAGTCGAAGGCGAAGTCGACGATGTCGGTGGTGGCGGTGATGGAGATTGGTTTGACAGACACTCCGGCATCGGGCGGGATGGCAAAGCCGTGCATGTACTTGAGATAGCCGCGGAGCTTGTCGAGCTCCTCCGAGCCCATCTCGAATTCGATTCCCTCGTACAGATCCTCGGTGTTTTCGCGCACGACCACGATGTCAACATCGTCGAAGCGCGACGGAGTGCCCGGATAGATACGGCAGGGGCGGACGCTTGCATACAGATCGAGCTCCTGCCGGAGGGCGACGTTGACCGAGCGAAATCCTTTCCCAACCGGGGTGGTGACCGGCCCCTTCAAAGCCACTCCGGTGGCCTTGATGGAGTCGATCGTCTGCTCGGGCATCGGGGTGCCGTGAGCCTCGATGGCCGGCAGCCCGGCGTTGTGTGTCTCCCAAGTGATGCCGGCATCAAGGGCATCGACCACACGGTGAGCGGCGTCGGCGACCTCGGGGCCGACGCCGTCGCCGGGGATAAGGGTCACCGTCGTCATCTCCGAAGGATAAGGGGCGGAATGCGACGCCTTGTGGACCAAAGCAGGGGTTGTGCCACGTCGTGGCGGTAGAGTTGGCGCCGAGGGGAGTTCTGGCACCCGGGCAAAGGAGTGGGACATGAAGAGGTCGCTGAAGCGGATCTCGTTGGGCGTGGCGCTGATGCTGGCTGCGGCCGCCTGCGGCACGGGGTCCGAATCCTCAGAGGAAGACTCCGGGGGCGCGGCGAGCGGCGGGTCCAAAGACGTGGTCAAGGCGGCATGGGTATACGTAGGCCCGCGCAACGACGGCGGCTGGACCACTGCGCACGACAACGGGCGCCTGGCGGTCGAGAAGGCCTTGGGTGACAAGGTCGAGACCGCTTACGTCGAGAACGTCCCCGAGGAACCTGCTGCTGCGACCCGTGCAATCGAAGGATTTGCGCGCAAGGGTTACGACATCATCTTCACGACCTCGTTCGGCTTCATGGATCCGACGTTCGAGGTCGCGAAGAAATACCCCGACGTCATGTTCGAGCACTGCTCCGGCTTCAAGACCGCCGATAACATGTCCGCCTACTTCGGCGCCATGGAGGAGGCCAAGTACCTAGCGGGCATGGCGGCAGGAGCGGCGACCAAGAACGGGCAGCTCGGCGTGGTCAATGCCTTTCCGATCCCCGAGGTCATCCGCCTGGGCAACGCTTTCTTGCTGGGGGCGCAGGAGGTGAATCCCGACGCCAGGATGAAGGCGGTATACACGAACAGTTGGTACGACCCGCCAAAGGAGAAGTCGGCGGCCGAGAGCCTGCTCGACGCAGACTCCGACGTCCTGACGCAGGACGTCGACAGTCCGGCCACCGGTCAGGTGGCGGGCGCCGCGGGGGCCAAATGGGTCGGCTACAACTCAGACGCCTCTCAGTTCGCCCCGGAGGCATGGCTGACTGCGCCGGTATGGGATTGGAGCGATTACTACATCGAGCGGGTCGAGGCTGTGCTCGATGGATCGTGGGAGACACACAACTATTACGGGTCCCTGGCCGACGGCATCGTCGGGCTTGCGCCTTTCGGCAACTCGGTCTCCAAGGAGACCGAGGACATGATCGAGGCCAAGCGACAGGAGATCGTGAACAACGAATTCGACGTCTTCCAGGGCCCTCTCTATGACCAGTCGGGCAAGCTCGTCGCCAAGAAGGGCGAGACCCTCGGCCTCGATCAGCTGCTGTCGATGGACTGGTATGTGAAGGGGATCGAGGGCAAGCTTCCGGCCTCCTGACCGGAGCACATCGCCGGGTCATATGAGCAGTCGCGCTCCGGGGCCCACCGATGGGGCCGTTGAGCTCCGGGGAATCGTCAAGCGCTTCCCCGGGATCATCGCCAACGACAACGTCGACCTGACGGTCGCCGGGGGCGAGGTCCACGCTCTGCTCGGTGAGAACGGCGCCGGCAAGACAACGCTGATGAGCATCCTGTCGGGCGCGTATCGCCCCGACGCGGGCACAGTGTCGGTCGGCGGGCGGGCCATGTCGTTCCGGTCCCCGAAGCAGGCAATCGAGGCGGGCATAGGGATGGTGCACCAGCACTTCCGGTTGGTGCAGCCTCTGAGCGTGGCCGAGAACGTGCTGCTCGGCGCGTCGAGCAGCTTCCGGCTCGCCGACAAGGCCACCGAGGACCGTGTGGCCGAGCTTGCGGAGGCCTACGGCATCCGGGTCAATCCTTCGGCGAAGATATGGCAGTTGTCGGTGGGGGAGCAGCAGCGGGTCGAGATACTCAAGGCGCTCTTTCGCGAGGCCAGCGTTCTGATCCTCGACGAGCCGACCGCAGTGCTCACTCCGCAGGAGGCGACCCATCTGTTCACCATCATGCGGAAGATCGCGTCCGAAGGCAGAGCAGTCATCTTCATCAGCCACAAGCTGGATGAGGTGATGGCGGTGGCCGACCGCGTGACCGTGCTGAGAGCCGGGCGCAGGGTCGCGACCCTGGCGACCGGCGACTCGAACAAGGCGGATCTTGCCCGCCTGATGGTCGGCCGCGAGGTCATGTTCCGGGTTGCCCGGGGCGACCACGAGGCGGGCGCCCCGCGTCTCACCGTCAAGGGTTTGGGCGCCACGGGCGACCTCGGCCTTCCCGCTCTCCGGGACGTCACTCTCGAGGTGCGCGCCGGTGAGATTCTCGGCGTTGCCGGTGTCGCAGGCAACGGCCAGCGGGAGCTCACCGAGGTAATCGCCGGGTTGCGGCCTGCAACATCAGGGGAGGTTGCCATCGGCGGCCGTGACATCTCGGCGGCGACCCCCGCAGAACGAATCGGCGCGGGCCTGGGTTACGTTCCGGAAGATCGTCTGGGCACGGGCCTGATTCCCTCGTTGGGATGCATCGACAACGTCATGCTCAAGCGGACCGACGAGTTTGCCCGTGGCTTCTTCATCAACAAGCAAGCCGCCGAGACGGCCACCTCCGAGCTCGTCGACCGCTTCGACGTGAAGACGTCCTCTCTGCATGACCCCGTGAGCCTGATGAGTGGGGGCAACATCCAGAAGCTGTTGTTGGCGCGCGAGTTGTCGGCGGAGCCCGGAACTCTGGTGGTGGCCCAGCCCACGGCGGGGCTCGACGTGGGTGCGACAGAGGCAA
>JACDDL010000034.1 GCA_013817045.1 Actinomycetota bacterium
GTTGATGGCGGGGGATGCGGCGTCGATCGCTCGCGTTGAGGTCCGCCGGCTGCTGGGACCCGGTTGGGTCAGCCATATCCTGCAGCGTACAGTTGCCCACATATGGAGTGACCCCACGACGCCCTCTCTTGTGGAACAGGCGGCCGAAACCTATCGGACTCGCCGCAAGGCTTTGATCGACGCATTGGCTCGACGGTCGATTCGGGCACGAGGGAAGACGGGACTAAACGTCTGGATCGAAGTGCGGGAGGAAGCCGCTGTGGTCGCCTCGATGCTCGCCCGCAACTGGGCAGTGGCGCCGGGTGAGGAGTTTCGGATGGCAACGGTGCCTGCCATCCGCGTGACCATTTCGACGCTTGACAGCAGCGAAGCCGAGGCCTTCGCGCACGATCTCGAGTCGGTGTCGACCCTGCGAGCGCGCGTGCCGGTCGCTTGACTGCCGACCCAATAAGGTAAGGGCGAAGGTCCATGAGGTTTCCCGTCGGGGCACGGCTGCTGTTGGCAGAAAAGGTCTCTAGAAAGGCAGAAGAGGAGCATGCCCAAGTCGCGACTCGAGGCTTTCAGCGACGGCGTCATCGCCATCTTGATCACCATCATGGTCTTGGAGCTGAGGGTCCCGCACGGAGAGGACCTGGCGGCATTGCGTCCTTTGGAGGCCGTGTTTTTGGCATATGTCCTCAGCTTTGTCAATCTCGGCATCTACTGGAACAATCATCACCACATGCTTTCCGCGGTGGAAAGGGTCAACGGCAAGATCCTGTGGGCGAACCTGCACCTATTGTTCTGGCTGTCGCTGTTCCCCTTCATAACCGGCTGGATGGGGGAGAGTCACTTTGCGCCTCTCCCGACCTCTTCTTACGGTCTCATATCCTTATCCGCCGCTGTCGCTTACTACATACTTCAGACGGTGATTGTCGCCGAACAGGGTCCGCACTCGCGGCTTGCAGCGGCGGTGGGAAGGGACGTCAAGGGCAAGATCTCACCGGTCTTGTATCTAACAGCTATCCCATTGGCCTTCGTCGAAAGGTGGATCGCCGTCGCGCTCTACGTCATCGTGGCGCTCTTGTGGTTGGTTCCCGACCGGCGGATCGAGTCGACGCAGATTTGATGAACCGAACAATGCCGCCCAGTTTCCACTCGGCGATAGAACAGATTGAATCAGCTCTCCACGACGATCTCACCCTTCATTCCCTGGCTTTCATGGGGAATGCAGAAGTACTCGTAGACACCGGGCTTGGTAAGCGTTATTTCGAAGGTGTCACCATTCTGAACGAGTGTTTCGGCCACGTTGTCCCGGGCTTGTTCCTCGGTGGAGAAGTCACCGGTTGAGAAGTAGCGCGTGTCGGCGGGAATGCGCCCCTCGTATGCGGTGACTGAGTGCGGCTCCTCGCTGTCGTTGGAAAAGGTAACGGTGCCCCCTTTCTTTATCGTGACAGTCGCGGGCTCATAGCGCCGAGCGGTCGTCATTGCGACGATATTGCCGGCGGTCTTGCCGCTGGAGGCGGAACAAGCAGAGCTGGCGACGCCCAACGCAAGACAGCAGGCAACGTAGCCAAGAAGTCTCAAGCCACTAAGCCGCAAAGAGCCCGGTCACGTACATGACCATGAACCCCGCGATGAAGCCGGCCGGCCCCAGCTTGCTGGTGAGGCCCCTGTCCTTCGACATGGCGCGGCCGATCTGCCACAACACTTGGGCGATGGCACCGGCGGCAACCCCGAAAGCAAGTGCTGCCCAAGCCGGCGAATAAGCGAATCCACCCAGCCAGGCGCCGAAAATCGTCGGCACACCTGCAACGGCTCCCAGAGCGGCGAAGTGCCACAGGGAAGGGCGTTGTTCGTTCGCACGTCCCAACGGGGCGACGATTGCAAGGCCCTCGGTCGTGTTGTGCAAGGCGAACCCGAGCACCAGGAAGGTGCCCAGTGCCGTCTCCCCCGTCGCCAGAGCGGCGCCGACTGCCAGTCCCTCTCCCATGTTGTGCAATCCGATTCCGCCGGCTATGAGATAGGCGAGCGCCAGACCACCGACAGCCGTCGAGCCCGTTTGTGCTCCGTGCCGGCGAGCGTTCAGCTTGACTTCCAAGGCCATGAGGCCCAACACGGCGCCTAATGCGCCCAGCGCAAAGAGGCTCAATCCATTCAGGGTCGCCGGTGTCGCGGCGGAGAGCTCCAGGCCTTCCGCCACCGTGTCTATCAGCAGGAATACAAGCAGGCCGAGAGTCAGAGCGAGGAAGAAGTTGAGCCACCGCTTGTCGGCTCGCCTCAATGAGGGAAACCACATCAACCCGATGGCAACCGGAATGACCCCGATATAAAGACCCAGGAGTGCGTAGATCCCCAGAGTTGATGCGTCCGGTTCCGGGGTCAGCGCAGCGACTTCGACCTCGTGCTCGATCGTGACGCCGGTGGAGGTTATCAAAGCGATGTTGACGGGCATTCCGTCCTCCCACGGATAGGGAATCCGTAGGTCGGAGGTTTCCAGGCGTCCGAGATTGGCGTCCGTGGCGCTGAAGTCCCAATAGGCGTCGTTGACGAGCACCTGTGCGATACGAACGGGATCGGGACCATCGTTGCGGAGCTGAAGTTCGATGCCGTTCTCCTGGAAGATCGTGCGCTCAAAGGCGATGGCCTCAACAGGCGGGATCTCGCGCAGCGTGGCTATGGGATTGACGACGAGAAAGACAAAGACCAGCGCAGCGATGGCGACAATGGGGACCAGTCCGGTCAACCAGGTGGGGATTCGCCGCGAACCGGCGGTGATGGTGGCCACTCAGCTAACCTCGAACGAGCTCATCCACCCGAGCTCGACGAACTCGGTCTGGTGGGCATGGAACATGAAGCGGCCCGGTTCCCGGTAAGTGAACTCGATCATGTGGCGTTCCGCTTGTCCCATGGAGATGGTGTCGGTGAACTCATCCGGCTCTAGCGATGTGCCGGTGCGATAGAGATGGAAGAAGTTTGCGTGAATGTGGATCGAGTTGAGAGGGTCGAACTCGGTGATGTTGATCACGTGAGCCCGCTGCAGTTCACCGGCGTTGATCTTGATGGGGTCGTTCATGTAGTGGAAGGCCACGGTGTTGATGGCATACACCTCGTTGGAACCGTCGAAGTTGGTGTCGAACGCATTCATGACCATGACCATCTCGTGGGCGTCGGGGCGGCCCTTCTTGGGATCGATGATGAGCGCCCCGTACAGCCCTCTATGAATGTGTTGGGCAAGGGGGAGTGAGTGACAATGGTAAAGGTGGGTCCCGAAAGGATCTGCGATGAAGTCGTACACGAACTCCTCGCCTGGGGCGACCTCACCCGCGCCGGGCACCCCATCCATGCCGGCCGGATGGATCCCATGTGTATGAATGGTGTGGTTGTGGGCTGAGGCGTTCACGAGCTTGATCCGGATGCGGTCACCTTCCGTGGCCCTGATGGTCGGCGCCGGGACCCGCCCGTTGTAGGTCCACGCCGGAAAGAACACTCCCGGTGCAACTTCGATCTCTTTGTCCAGGGCCAAGAAATCGTATTCATGGACGGTGCGCCCGGATCGATCCTTTGAAGTCTCGCCGTAATCGAAGTCGGTCAGGATCTTGGTGGGATCAAAACCGTTCCGGCCATGATCGACCGTCCCGACGGCCCCCAGGGAACCGGCGCCGTGGCCCAATTGCCCTGGTTGGCTCATGTCCGAGTGTTGGCCGCCGGTCATGTCGGAGTGCTCCTGAGCCAGCGCCAGGCCTCGTCCGCCCAGGACCGCCGCGCCTCCCAGCGCCCCGGCGCCCAGCCGCCTGATGAGACCTCGCCGGGTCACGATACCCATACTGCCTCCGCAACGCCCTTGGGGATCGAGTGCGTCTCCCGGCCGTCCACGAGAACAGCCAGCGGCCCGTCGACCGGTGTCCGCCCGACGATTTGCAGCTGCACGCCAGGGCGAACGCCTGCGGCGGCCAGGTACCGTAGAACCTCCGGAAGGTTGTCCGAGACCCACGCGACGGTGGAACAAGCCCGTTCATCCAAATCCGACAATCTGCGCTCGGTCCTCGCCGGCATTAGCCCTTCCCTGCTGGGGATCGGCTGCCCATGCGGGTCGCTGGTCGGGTGGCCCAGACCGGCGTCGATGCGCTCCTCCAGCTCCTCGGACAGGACGTGCTCGAGAATCTCGGCCTCCTTGTGCACCTGGTCCCAGGGCACACCCAGCGCCTCGACGAGATACGCCTCCAGAAGCCTGTGGTGACGAACCAGCTCGAGCGCCACCCGTTGGCCCGCCTCGGTGAGAGCGCTGCCCTGGTAGGGGACATGCACGACCAGTCCGAGCTCGTGGAGTTTTTTAAGCATGTTGGTCGCCGACGGAGCCGACACGGACAGACGCTGGGCGATGGCATTCGTGGAAACCGGCTCGTCGATGAGCCTCTTTCCGTTCTCTGTCTCGAGATAGAGGGCCTTGAGGTAGTCCTGGGCGCTCGGTGAAACCGTGGCAAGCATGAACCGAGTTTAGCCGTTCCTAAACTTTGCGCAACTCAACCCGGCGCCGGCTACGGAGCGATGCCGGCCTAGGTTCGCAGCACCAGGCAAACCTCCTCGACGACGTCCATTTCGGGCTGCCGATCCTCTTCCTCGTCGCCTGCGAACCCGCATTTCTGCAGCACCCGGATCGAGCCGATGTTGTGCGTCTGGGTCCAAATTGGTCGAGGAAAAGGTTGGGAAGATCGCTCGCAGTCACGTCGTGCAGCGACACATTCCGGGGGCGGCTCATATCGCCTTGGTGTCCACGGGCTCGGTGGTGAGACTCAGAAACTCGCCGTGCCGATCGGCGGCCGCCTGCAGGGCCTGTGTCTGGGCGTCATCGAATGGTCTGTAGAGGGCCGCCTCGATTACAAGCGAGGTTTTCTTCAGGGTGCGCTTCCAGTGGCCGGCCAACTGGCTGTCGAGGACGATGACGTGATTGAACGCGACGCTACCCTGGCGCGGTAGCTCGGTGACACGAGCAACGTCGAGAACCGGCCTGCTTTCGCTGTACCCCATTATGTACTCGTCGTAGGCCTGCAGCAGATGAATCGTGGGGGTCGCAACCGCGGGAAAGTCAGCTGCCTCCGCAAACCAGTAGGCCATGCCGTCGATGACCTCGTGCTCGAGCCGTGCCTCAACCATGTCGAGGCCCTTCTTGATCTCTGCCACAGTCAGGCTCGACCACGATTTGAAGTCTTTAACGGTAGCCGGCCCGTGACCCCTGAAGTAGCGGAGCGTCAGCTCGGCCAACGCCTCTTCTGAGGTGAGGCTTTTCGTTTGCGGCGCGCGCTCGTCGATCAGGGCGTAGGTGTGCTGTTTACCGTTCAACGGGCCGCTGCAGATTGTTCCATTCAATTCGGCGTGCATCAGGATATAGGCGAGTCGAAAGCGATCCGCGACGATACCGGCGCTTCTGAATGCGTCCCCGAGCTGTTTGCGGGTAAGAAAGTTCCCTTCCTGCAGGATCTCAACAAGCAATGTGTTGGACTTGGCCAGCACCAGGTCGTCGAGCTCCTCTCGGCGGTACATGTAGGCATTCTGGGCGTTGATGCGAGGTCCGGTGGCCTGAAGCATCCAACGTATGTCCGCAGGCAGGACGAAATGCCAGGTGGGCCGCAGAACGTGAGTCCGGAGTATCGTTCCATCGTTGAAAGCCCGGTCCATAGCCGCATCGCTCACGCCTTGTGAACGCTGGGCGACCGACCATATGGCGGGGCCGTAGTCCTGGGACTGAACTGCGCACAGCCATTCGATAACCCCCTGGGGCGTCTTTAAGCGGGAGCCCGACAGTCCAAGGTTGTGCATTCGCCAACGAGCTATGTGTTTGCCGTCCATTGATCGACATCATAGGCAGTCACAGTCTCACCTCAAGCGTTTCATCGTTGTCTCGACGAGCCGGTCCGGATATGCAACACTGTATGAGCGGGCTACCTCCGTACCCATTTGGAAGTAGAGGTTGTCCAGCAGGCGCGCCGCCCTCCGAATCTGGTTGGAGTCCAACGAGACGACGGTTGGCGTAAACAACGCCAGCGTCGCCTCATCGAGCATGCTTTCCGCTTTGGCGTGCCCGCCGGGCCAGACTTCGGGGTGCGCACGAAGCCACGCCAGGTCGAGGCAGCGTTCACGACATTGTTCGAGGTGATGATGTGCGGTCCACAAGTTGCCCCTCGCCAGCGCCACATCGACTAGAGCTCGGTCGTACCAGAACCACTTGAGCAGGCGATCGACAACAGCCACTCCAGTGGCCTTATCCAGGTGGCCGGCCGGAAATTCACGACCTGTGAGCAGATCAACTTTGTCCAAGAGGACGAGGTGGGGGCCGCCATGCACCTCGTGCAGATCTCGTGCCGGCGCCAACGCCATCTCACCGTGAACGCCGTCGGCATACCTGAACAGCAGCATCGAGAAACCGAAATCGGAATGCTCTTCGAGGAACACGATCTCTCCAAGGGAGTGCATTAGAGCCTTGCGCTCAGAATGGAGACTCTCGAAGCCTGTGTCCGTCGCGATCAGGTAGAGGTCGAGGTCGGAGTACGCATCTGCGGAACCCGCCGCGTGGGAACCGCCGAGGAACAGGGCCGCCACCCGATCGTCCGCGCGAACGCGCGCGACCAGGTCCGCAATGAACCTGCAGTCGGCATCGCCGGCGGTGGTCGGGATGCCGTCCACGAGCCTCCTATCATTGGCCTTATCCCAAAGGCGGAATCTTGTCATCAAGGGAGCGCCCAGGCTACGTCAATCCCGGCGCGCCGTGCTCTCGCGAGCGTCCCATCCCTGTGCGTTAGGCCGAAGGCTCCCTCCGAGCCGGGGGCCGCTAGAATCTGTGAGCATCGGGCAGCGCCGCTTGTTCGGAAGGGGTCCAGGATGGCCGGTGAATTTTTCGCAATTGTGAGTGCCATAGCACTGGCATGCATCGTGGGACTTTGTACGGCCGGCTTCATGGCCGCTCGAAGGTTCAGTCGCTCTCGGCTGGTTCGGAATGTTCGACTGACCAGGCAACGCTTCCTGTCGCAGTCGGGTCCTCGAAGGGAGCTAGCCGGGATCAGAGCGCGAATTCTGCAGGCGGCGGATGGAACGAGATCCATCATGCGGATAATAGGTGAGCGAGACTCAGACGGAGAGCTGCGCAGACTGCACGACCGCTTGGAACGGCTCGCCGCAGTTGTGGGCCGGCAGCTCGAGGTGCTCAGCTTCGAACCAGACGACCGGGTTCTCGATAATGCCCTTGTCCAGATGCGCGCAAGGGCCGATCGGGTGATCCGAGCAGCAAGTGATGTTAGAAGCGCCGCATCGATGCTGGCCGAAGAGGCTGTTGACCTCGAGCTGGCGGCACTCAGTGAAGAAGTGCGTCGTGAGGTGCAAGCCTTGACCTACGGGCGCGAGGTCCTTGGACGCCGTTCGGCCACGTTGATCTAACATGTTGACCTAGATTCAATTGTTGGGCCGAGACTTGATACTTCTTCCGATCGCCGCCTCGATGGCCGCGGGCAGGGTGCTTGAACAGGATGCTCGAGGCTTCAGCGTGACTGACTTGGTCCCGGTCTGACACAATCGTTCGTAGCCAACATGGTGCTTCCGAAGCGGAGCACTTGCCATCTCGTATCGTCCCCTAGGATCGCCAAATGCCAGACGACGGAGTGCTCATTCATGCTGCCGGGC
This sequence comes from Actinomycetota bacterium, assembly GCA_013817045.1. Taxonomy (GTDB): domain Bacteria; phylum Actinomycetota; class CADDZG01; order CADDZG01; family WHSQ01; genus JACDDL01. Next base: position 7,651 of record JACDDL010000034.1, read on the forward strand.
TGATCAAGAGGTTCGGCGACTTCGTCGCAGTTGACGGCATCGATTTCGAGGTCCGGCGCGGCGAAGCCTTTGGGTTCCTGGGGCCAAACGGCGCCGGCAAGACCTCCACGATGCGGATGATCGGATGCACCTCCGCACCGACCGACGGGCTGCTGAGCGTGATCGACATGGACACCGTCGCCGAATCCACGCAGATAAAGTCTCGAATCGGCGTAGTCCCTCAGATCGACAACTTGGACATCGAGCTGAGCGTTCGGGAGAACCTCGAGATGTACGCGCGGTACTTTGACATATCGCGCTTTGAAGCCGCCGAGCGCATCGATGAGTTGCTCGAGTTCGTGCAGCTTGCCGAGAAGGCCAAGGACCGCGTGGAGTCTCTTTCGGGTGGCATGAAGAGACGGCTCGTGATAGCGCGGGCACTGGTGAATCGGCCTGAGCTCTTGCTCCTGGACGAGCCGACAACGGGCTTGGATCCGCAGGCCCGGCATCTGGTGTGGGACCGGCTCTATCGCCTGAAACAGCGCGGCGTTACCCTTGTGATCACGACTCACTACATGGACGAGGCGGAGCAGCTCTGCGACCGCCTCGTTGTCATGGATAAGGCAGAGATCGTTGCCGAGGGCTCACCTCGCGAGCTGATAGTCGGCTATTGCACCCGTGATGTAGTCGAGCTGCGGCTCTCCGATGCCAATCGGGAACGCCTGAAGGGGTCCGTGGACGGCCTGGTTGAACGCGTCGAATGGCTGCCCGACCGTGTCCTGCTTTACACCGAGACGGGTGAAGCTACACTCGCCGCCATCCAGGACGGCGGGATACACACGGAGACTGCGCTGGTCCGGCGTTCTTCATTGGAGGACGTTTTCTTGTTGCTCACCGGAAGAACTTTGGTCGAGTGAACGCGACAAAGGTCGTGCGGCGCAACGCACTCGTGTTCTGGCGAGGGTGGCGGAGCTCGATGTTCCTCTCTGTCTTGGGCCCCGTCCTCTTTCTTACCGCGATGGGGCTGGGCCTGGGTTCGCTCGTCGATCCGAATGTGCAGGCTTTCGGGGGGGCCAGCTACATCGCTTTTTTCGCCACCGGAATGCTCGCCGCCAACTGCATGCAGAGTGCGGCATTCTCCGCTTCATATCCAATGATGAGTAAGCTCACATGGCAGAGGAACTATGAGGCAATGCTTGCTACCCCCCTTGAGGTGCGGGATATCTATTTCGGCGAGCTTGCCTGGATCGGCGTAACCCTTGCCCAGCAGACGATCCCGTTCTTCGCGGTCATGGCTCTTTTCGGCATCTTCGATTCGCCGCTTGCAGTCTTGGCTATTCCCGCAGCCGTACTCACGGGGCTCGGCTTTGGCGCCGCGGTAATGGCGTTGACCGCCACGTTGAAGACGGATGAGGCCTACACATGGCTCTTCCGGTTCGTGGTAACTCCGCTGTTTCTGCTCTCCGGCACGTTCTTTCCGATCAACGATCTCCCGGTTTGGGGCGTGGCGGCCGCCCAACTCACTCCCCTTTACCACGGCATCGAGCTCATCCGGGGAATGACGATTTCGAATCTCACGCTGGTGGCAGGGTTGACGCACCTTACCTACCTGCTGCTCTTTCTTGCCGTCGGTATCGTCATTGGCGTTCGTAATCTGACGCACAGGCTGGTGCCGTGACGGGCACCCGGGCCCCCGCTTACCCGATGCCCTCCGCGCGCCGCTCGTTGAGATTGGTCCAGCGCAACGCGATGGCCTATCGGCACGCCTGGATTGCGATTCTGAGTGGTTTCTTCGAGCCGGTCTTCTACCTGGGCGCGGTGGGTTTCGGAGTAGGGCAGTTCATCGACTCGATCCCGTACCGGGGGGCAGAGATCTCGTATGCGTCTTTTATGGCGCCCGGAATGCTTGCCGCGTCGGTGCTCAACGGCGCACTCTTCGATGGCTTCTTCGGCCCCTTCTTCAAGCTGAACTGGATGAAGACGTATGAGGGGATCTTGACGACACCCGTGAATCTTTCCGACATCGTGGTGGGCGAGATCATGTGGGCTGTGATGAGAGGAACCATCTACGCGGCCGGGTTCTTGTCGGTGATGATTGCCCTGGGGTTGGTGCACTCTGCGTGGGCGGTTCTTGGCCTTCCCGCCGTGATGCTTTCGGGAGCCGCACTTGCCTCGGGTGCAATGATTCTCACTGCGGTCACGAAAGAGATCTCGTCTCTCGAGAAGGTCATGACCCTGGTGGTGTTTCCGCTCTTCTTGTTCTCGGGGACGTTCTATCCTATCTACCTGTATCCAGACTGGCTTCGCCCGATTGTGCAACTGACCCCGCTGTACCACTCGGCGTCGCTCCTGCGCGGCCTCACCACAGGCGTTGTGGATGCGAGCCTTCTGTGGCACGTGCTGTACCTGGGGAGCATGTTTGTCATCTGCATTGCGGTGACCATCCGGTTGATGCGCAGAAGGTTTACCGACTGAATCACAGTCTGTGAGTGCCAGATGGATGGGTCTTTGACGTCCTGCCACGTTGGTCGGGCGCCGAGACCTTTCCTAAACGCTCTCGGGGACCTCGTCCGTATCGGGTTGCGGCACCTCGATCGTCGGTTTTTCCAGCTCGGTGGAGAGAACGATGGTTGTCTGGGTGCGGGCCACTCCTCGGATCGACCGGATGCGCCGCAGAAGCTGCTCGATGTCCCTGTTCGTTGCCGTGCGCACTTTGAGGAGGTAGCAGTCCTGTCCTGCGATGCGATGGAACTCCAATACGTCGGGCTCCTCGCAGATGCGCGCGACGATGGGTTCGTCGGCGGCAAACTCATCCCCTTCCGACAGGGTGACCATGACGAAAGCGGCGTGGTAGCGGTCGAGCTCGTAGGGATCGAGGATGCACGTGTAACCGGCGATTACCCCCCGTTGTTCGAGCTTGCGAACCCGTTCGTGCACCGCGGGCCCCGATAGACCGACCGTCTTGGCGATGGCGGCATGCGACATCCTGCCGTCCTCCCGCAGAAGACGGAGAATGTGGTGATCGACGCGGTCAAGGCCGGCAGCCATATGGCTACCGACCCTGCCGGATCAGACCGCTGCGCGTCTTCCGGAGCGACGGGGGGGATGTCGTCTTGGGAGACAGCGCGGGGTCCAACTTGTAGAGCACGTAACTGGTCATCTGTGATCACTTTCCTCTCGCGACGGTTGGTGGTTGCGCTCCTCGGTTGGCCCGGAGAGCGGCTCGGCCCACTTCTGGGTGTTCAACAAGAGCCAAACCACGTTCTTCATCCGGTTACCTCCGTTCTTTCATGCTGGAATGCTCCATCCAGTCGTTGCCGTCCCTGCTGTCGGTTCCGAACAGGGTGGCCACGACCAGGAGCGCCACAAGTACCACTCCGAAGATTACTAGGCTCATCCCGGGTTCCACCTTCCTATCTCTTGCCCCTGGCGTCACTTACTGTAGATAGAGTAGCACCAGGAAGAACCCCCGTCAACTCATATTACTAGCTGTTTCGGGGTTATGAGCCCTACTCTGGCCGAGGCTTGGCGATCCGGGCCTAAGAAAGTTAGGTAAAGACGCCTCTAACCCTAGAAAACGAAACACCGGCAAAGGGCTTTGGCAAGCTGGGAGAAGTTCGAACATCCACCTGCCCACCCGGTCGGTGGAATGTCGACCGGTCACACCGGGAGCTCGAACCGGAGGGGACGGGCCTGGAAGCGTCCGATGTCCTTCATCTCCGTACGGAGCCCCTGCTCCAGGGCCGGGTCGAGGGGCTCGAAAGGTTGTATTTGTGCGACGCGCAGCTTGCCGGAGCGGCGCATGGACCAAGTGCCTATCGCCCGGCCCGAGGAAATCACCGTCGGCCGAAGAACGCCGCCGCCGGGAAGGACGCGCCGGTCATGCTCGGCCGCCACGGCCAGCCGGCGATCCTGGTAACCGAGCAGGTACGTGTCGAAGGCCGGCAACAGTCGCACCTGCCTCGCATCGGACGGCACCACCCGCGGGTCCTCCAGGCCCCCTTCGAGCATCGACGCGGAGCGGCCTCCGGCGTTTACCTCCACCAGCCCGTCGGAGAGGGCATTCCAGCCCACGCGGACGTCGGCCATCGGCAGGCCCGACCACGCCGCAAAGTCCCGAGCCGTCGCCGGCCCGTACGCTTTGAGGTAGCGGTGCGCCAGCTCCGCCAGCGACTTATCGCGATCCACCCTGCTATCGGGCGCCAGCCAGTCATGGAGCAGGGCGTAGGCGTCCTTGCCATCGATAGGCGCCACCTCACACGCGATCCCGAGTAGACACGCGCGCCGCACAAGGTGCACAGGTGCCTGCGACTTCTTCGCAACCTCGATTCCGGCCTCGACCAGCCTTTGAGCCAAACCGATGCGCGTGAGCGGGCCGTGGGCCGCAAGGGCCTCCCGTATGACCGTCATGCTTCGTTCGCATGCTTGATGATCGAGCCCCAGCTCCGCAAGCCGGCGCCGGCCGCGTGACACATAAAGCTCGCCGAACACCGACAGAAGTCCGGGAAGATGCTCGACGTGGACGAGATGCAGCGTGCCCCGCATGGACCATGTCCGCACGATGGTGCGTTCCTCGAGGCGGGCTCGTTCGACGTCTGCGGCGGTGAGCCCTCGGCTCCTTACCCGAACCCCCAGAGCGGCCGCTTCACTTGCCTGCGCCTGCAACCCGCCCAGTCCATGGATCACCCCTGCGACGGTGGCGTCATCTTTGTGATCGGGCAGGTAGAGACGCTGTCCACGAAGGCGCAAGAATCGGACGGCTTCTTCGGAGATATCGAGGCTCATGGGCGCTGCCCGAGATTGCCTCTACCGTGCCAGACCTTGGGCGTACAAGGCGAACCGCTCAGGTGGACCCGCAAAAAGCGAGACCTGGGTTTTGACCGGAGAGGGCGACTCAACCGAACTGGGCGAGAAGCCGGCTCTCGATCCATGCCCGGTAGCGGGCCGGCGGCCATTCCAACTCGAGGACGAAGAACCGGTACACCTCTGGGTGGCCGATCGTCCAGATGAGTCCTGCGGCCTCCTCACGAGTCATCTCCCGTGGCATCGCTCCACGCTCGGCGAGTGCCGAGGCGGCCAGCTTGTAATTCTCGAACCTCTGACGCGCCCTTTGCTTCTCCAGCTGGGCAACCTCCGGGTCCACCGCTGCCGCTTGGCGAATGATCTGTTGGATCGGCGCGGTTCGCTCGCCGGCTTCGACGAACCAGTCCGCTAGGACGCCGATCATCTCGGCCGTCGTCTGGGTCGCAGCCACCCGTTCCTGCATGAACTCACGCACCGGGCGGGGAGCCGAGGCGGCAGCGGAGAGATCGAGAACGCCATTGAGTACGTCCCGCTTGGATCCGACCGTATTGTAGATGGTCTGCACCGCCACCTCGGCGGTCTGTGCGATCATCTCGAGCGTCGTCGCAATGTACCCGCGTTCCAAAAACAACCGGCGCGCCGCCTCGACTATGTCGGTCTTGGTTGCGGCCGCTTGCGCATTGAGTCTCGTCGAACGAGGGCTTGCCGCGGACACCCTTTAGGCTGGTACCGGCGTGGGGTCGCTTGCTCCAACTTGGCGCAATAGCCCGGCGAAATCCCACACATGCCAGAGGTCTGTGTTCTGGCCTTCGACAATTCGCATGAAGTGCATGTGGGCGACGGAGATGGGCTTGCCGGTCGGCTCGAGCCGCATCAGCGGGCCTAGATGGGTCCCGGTCATCGTCGACCGGCATGCCACGAGGTCACCTTCGGCAATAACATCGTGCACCTCGAAGTGAAGGTCGGGGAAAGCCGTCCGCAGCATACGGACAACGTCCTTGATGTGCTCCCGATAATCGGTGTCGGGTGCTTCCTGATGGTCGATCGCCTTCTCCGCCACGATCTCGTCGAAGACCGAGGCGTCGCCCTTGTTGAAGCCCTCTTCGAAGCCCTTCAGTACGAGCCTCTTGTTCTCGCTTGCAGACATGCCGCATCCCTCTCGCTAGAGTGACCATCTAATGAATGGAATCTAACTCTAATCCTCCGGTTTTGTCAAGGCATCAGGAACCGGTGGCCATCGGCAGCCCCGGCCACCGCGTCCGTCTGGTGCGCCGGTTGATGTAAAAGGATTCGAGGCTGCCCTTCGGGCGTTGGGGGCAGCCCTCGGTGGTGGTTGCCAAATGCAGGAGAGATGAATGCCGGCGACTTCGTTCCGATCGACACCATGGCCGAGCTGGCGGCAGAGTTCGGGGCCGATGCCGCGGCGGCGCCGACGACGACTGCTGTACGGGTGAATCGAGATCGCCCTTTCTTGCTTTGTCCCGTCCCCCGCAGATCACGTACCACCGGTCTGGCTTCCCCGAACCGTTCGGCTTAGGCGCGCCCACCGATCTGCAAGCAGTCGATCCAGGCTCAAACGGCCGGGACCAGCAAGCAGCAGCATGATCGACGCCGCGCACATGATGAACGCGTACCCCGCCCCACTGCCGTCCTGGCCCATGACCAAAGACTCGCCGGCGTGGACGAAGGTCAACGCACCGGTCATGACGATGATGAACCCGGCGCTCAGAGGCCGAGTGAGAGCTCCGAACACCAGCAGGACTCCGCCGATCAACTGCACGTAGGCGGCAAAGGGTGCGCTCAGAGTGGGCAGAGGAATGCCCGCGTCGCGATAGTTTTCGACGTTGTTCGATACGCCCGCCTCGAAGACGTCGCCCCAGCCATGGGCGATGAAGACAGCCGCAACTGCGAGCCGAAGGATTAGTAGACCGACGTCTGTAGCGATCGGAGACTGGGTACCGGCGATGGCGTTGAGGACGAAGGGCTGCATTGGTCTCACTCCTTGTTGAAGACGGACATGACGGTGTGGCGGACGGATGGACGAACGTTCACCACGGCACGAGTTCCTCCACTGCCCCGTTCTCGCTTTCAACGAAGATCCCCGTCGGTCGGTCGGCGGACAAAAGAGCGAGCTTGACTGGGGTGGCCTCGCCCTGCTCGGCGGTGCGATGACCTCGGTGACCGTTTAGATCAGTTGCGACGTGGCCCGGGCTGACGGCATTGACGAGGATTCCGGACTCCCGCAACGCGGTCGCGTACAGCGGCGTCACTGAAATGTGAGCGCTCTTGGGCGAGCTGTATGCAAGCATGCCGAGACGAGAAACCGGATGCTCCGGATCGCTCATCAAACTGAGAGAGCCGAGTGGGCTCGATAGGTTGACCACTCTTCCCACAGGTGATCGGCGCAGCAACGGTATGCATGCGCGGGTCACGGCAACCGCGCCGAACACGTTTACCTCGTAGGTTCGACGCACCTGTTCTACGGTGACCTGATCCATCGCGTCACCCCACTCGATGGCGATTCTGGCATTGTTGACCAAGGCGTCGAGCCAGCCGAACTCCTCGTCGATGTTCTTGATCGCAGCATCGATATGCGCCTCGTTGGTGACGTCGAGCTGGACGAACCGGACGCCGGCCCCCTCGCCCCCTAGCTTCCATGCAGCTCTTCGACCGCCCTCCCCGTCTCTGGCGCCTAGATAGACGGTCATGCCTTCGTCCGCTAGGCGGCGGACGACTTCCCTGCCGATCCCTTTGTTGACTCCTGTTACGAGACCTACTTCCGAACTGTGGCTAGTCGTGGTCATCGCCCCCTCTGCGTCCGTATTCACTTCGGAACTTCATTCAAGCGGCGGCGGCCTGCGAGCGGAATGATCAATTCGGTCTTGCCCTACACTCCAAAGGTATGGATGACATCGAGGTGCGCGAGATGCGCTACTTCGTCGCGGTGGCCGAGGAACTGAACTTCACTCGTGCCGCCGAGCGGCTGGGGCTGGCCCAGCTGCCACTATCCCGAGCGATCGGCCAGCTCGAGCGCCGCCTGGGCGTTCGGTTGTTCGAACGCAACACGCGACGCGTCACGCTGACGGTGGCGGGTCGGACGCTACTCGAGGAGGCGAGCGGGGCGCTCGAGGTCATGTCCGCGGCCGCTCGCCGCACTCGCCGAGCCGGATCGAGCGAGCCGATCTTGGCGGTGACCGCGAAACCCGGCCTCGCGTCGGGCCTGCTTCGACGGATCGTGGAGGCCTACACCTCGTTTCCGGACAGCCAGAACGTGGAGATTGCAGTCAGCGGCTACCGGCAACAGGCCGATATGGTCCGCGATGGACGTGCTGATGTGGCGCTGTTGAGTTCGCCATATGACGAGCACGGGCTCGACTCGGAACCGCTGATCACCGAGCCGCGAGTGGCCGCGCTTCCGATCGGCCACGAGTTCGCTCGTCGCCGCGTCGTGCATTGCCGGGATCTCGAGGGCGAGACCATGCCTCAATGGGCGGGGTCCACGTTGGCCGAGCGCGTCTACTGGTCGGGAAGGGACCGCGGCTCATCCGGAGGAAGGTTCCGCCCGCGCCGGCTCGATGTCGCGGTCCAGGGGCCGATCGTCAACGACAGCACAGAGCTTCTCGAGGTCGTGAGTCTCGGTCAGGCCGTCGCTTTGATTCCGCGATCTCTGAGCGAGAGTAACCAGCGCGTCGACATCGAGTACCGGCCGGTCGACGACGCGAGCCCTTACGCGATCGCAATCGCATGGCCCGATGGGGCGCGAGCACGCCCGATCGCCACATTCGTCCGCACCGCTCTGGAGCTCACCGCCGGGGACCGGCAGAGCGCCGTCCGCTAGATCCCCTAGAGGAGCCCGTCGCGCTCCTGAAGGGTCTTGCCGGTGCCCGGGGACCTGCACTTGTCTCCTATGAAGATCACGTCCCCGCCGTCATCACGGCGGGGTGGGTAGACTCAGACTTTGTCCCGGTCGAGGGTTCTGAGCACACCGACTCGATGAGTCGCATGAGGCCGGCCAAAACCCGCCGCTTCGCCACCTTGCGATCCACTCGGACGTACCTCAAGAAATCAGCGCTGAGAGGAGCGAGCAGCATGTCGGCGACGAGCTCTGGATCTTCGTGCCCCCCCGCTTCTCGTAGCTGCAGCTCGACGTGGAGTCGATAGAAGGAATAGACGCCGGTCCGGTAGCGCGCGCCCGGCGTCGCGGTCTCCGACAGCAAGTGGAGTTCCTCAGTCCGGTACACGAGATCGAGCAGCGCTTTGAGAAAGGCGCTCAGCCGTTCCGGGGGAGGAGCGCCGGGGCCCAGCGGCGGGGGCCCGGAAAGGATCCTTTCCTGAAGGGCTTTTTCCTGGGTCTCGAGAACCGCGAAGGCGAGCCCAGCCTGGTCGCCGAAACGACGGTACAAGGTCCCCTTGCCGACTCCGGCCGCCGCCGACACGTCGTCCATGGACACGTTCGCTGCCCCTCGCTCATCGAACAGGGTGGCCGCTGCGGCCAGGATCTTGGCGCGGTTTCGCGCGGCGTCGGCCCGTTCTAGAGGTGGAGCGTCAAGGATCCTGAGTTCCTTGTGACTTGACAATCGGACTCCAGTCCACATACAGTAACGGACTACAGTCCGAAACTGTAGCGGACGCTGCAGCCGCAGGCAAGGAAGGGAGAGCGTTAATGGCACAGGTCACCAGGATCGCCCGGGACGAGCTGAGGGCCCGCATCGACGAGCGCGACGGCCTTGTCGTGGTCGAAGCGCTCGGTCCCTCTTACTTCGAGGACGCCCACCTTCCGGGGGCGCTGAACCTGCCGCACGATCAGGTCGATGACCTCGCTCCCGAGGTCTTAGCAGACAAGGACGCCGAGATAGTCGTCTATTGCTCGAACCTCGCGTGTCAAAACTCGGTGCGGGCATCGAGGCGTCTGGTCGAGCTCGGCTACACCAGGGTCTTCGAGTACGAGGAGGGCAAGCAGGACTGGATCGAGGCCGGGCTGCCCGTCGAGGTGAGCATCAAGAGTGAGGCTCCGTAAAGGTGAACGCAGAACTCTGGCCCATGTCTCGAGGTTGAGTGCGAGGCGGGTGGCTAGAGCAGGGTGGCGAGCCTACGGACGCCTTCGGTGAGTTCAGCAGGGGTGGCAGCCGCGAAGGTGAGGCGGAGGTGAGCGGCGAGGGGTTCGGTGATGTAGTGGGGGCGGCCGGCTTCGATGATGACGTCGTGGCGTCGAGCTCGGGCGGCGAGCCGGACCCAGAGGTGCAGGCCGCCGTCGGGGATGCGAGTGACTTCGGCGTCGGGCAGGTCGCGCCGGACGGCGTCGACGAGGGCGTCGCGGCGTGCGCGCAGGGCGGAGCGCAGGCTGGTGAGGTGGCGCGACCAGGCCGGCGACCCGAGGAGCTCGACGGCGACCTCCTGCAAAGGGCGGGTGACGAAGAGGTCCTCGACGGTGCGGATGGCGGTAAGTCGCGCGGCTGCGGGCCCGCGGGCGACGAGCGCGCCGACCCGAAGGCTCGGGGCGGCGGGCTTGGTTAGTGAAGTCAGGTGGACCACGTGGCCGTCCACGTCGTCGCGGATGAGGGGCGGAGGTGTTGGGCGTTCGATGCCGAGGTGGCGCGCCCAGTCGTCTTCCAGGAGGAACGCGCCGGCGGCGCGGACCACGCCGAGCACCTCGTCACGGCGGTCGGCGGCCAGGACCGCGCCGGTGGGGTTGGCGTAGGTGGGTTGGGCGTAGACCAGTCGGGCGCCGGTGCGGGTGAAGGCCTCGGCGAGCAACTCGGGGCGCAGCCCGTCGACGTCGGTCGGCACCGGGACAGGGCGCAGGTCCGCTGCGCGGGTGGCGGCGAGCGCCCCAAGGTAGGTGGGCACTTCGACCAGCACTGGAGCGCCGGGCGGAGTGAGCGCCCGCAGTGCGGCGGAGAGCCCGGATTGCCCGCCCGACACGACGGTGATGTCACCAGGATCGACGCCGATGGTGGCGGCGAAGCTGGCCCGCAGCTCGGGCAGTCCGGCCGGCGGCACCCGGCCCCAGGCGCCGGGGCGCCGCGCTGCGCGGGCAGTGGCGGCAGCCAGGAACCGGGTGGGTTGCAGCTCCTCAGCGAGGTACCCGGAGGAAAGCACCAGCGCCGCGGGGTCGGGCAGGGCCAGCAGCCGACCCAGGTCGGTGGCGTCGACTCGGGCGTCCCCGAGTGCGATGGTCTGCCAGCCGACGTCGTCGGTGGCAGCCC
>JACDDL010000035.1 GCA_013817045.1 Actinomycetota bacterium
CCGAAGCACGCGGGACGAGTTGCAACGCTTTCTGTGCCGCTGTAGCGGCCTGCGTGTAGGCGCCCGAATCGAAATAGGGAGGAACCAGTGACGCATAGATCTTCAGCAACGAGTTGGGATCGGACAGGCCTCTTCGCTCGAGCGTCTCCAGAAGGTTCTCGAGCAGGTAGATCGCGTAGCGGAGATCCCCCATCCGCCGCAGGCAGGTGGCCTTTGCGGCAACGGCGTCCACGCGGGCCGTTGCCGGCTCGTCCTGCAGCAGTTCCGCCGCCCCCTCGAAGAGGGCTATCGCTCCCTCGAGATCTCCTTTGGACATGGCGCAGAGGCCCTTGCCATGCTCAGCCCGAGCCTCCAGGCGCACCACATCGAAAGCCTTCGCCTCCGTGCTGATCTGGGTGAAGCTCGCCTGAGCCGCCTCTATCTGGCCGGCGGAAACGGTCCGGCGCGCCGCCTGCAGGTCGAGCTCCAATCGAGCTGCGAAGTCCGGCGGCCGGCCGGTGAGAAGCTCTTCCTCTCCGACCTCGAGCTTCTGGGCGAAGTGATGAAGGGCCTCGGCAGAGGGAGTCCGTCGCCCGGCCTCGACGGCGCTGACGTAAGCGTCCGTATAGACGGGCTCCGCAAGCTGCCTCTGCGTCTGCCCCCGTTGGATCCGCAGTTGCTTGAGTCGCTGTCCGAAGCTCATGGGCACGCTCTTCCATACCAGGGTTGAACCTCAGGTGATGCCTTCGAGTCTAAACACACCCCTCAGCCACCCTCCGACACGCTAGGGGCTGCCAAAGCGCCCGGAGGAGTGATTGACTGTTCCGGGGTGAACCCTAGCATTGACCTGACGGCCAGTCGTCAGTTAACTCGGTCACGGGGACCGTTGGCTCTCCTTCCCGGAGAGAACGGAGTCATTCGCCTCGAACGTGCCGAAACGCACGGACAGGAAAGGAGGTGACTTCATGACGAAGATCAAGCGGTTCGCGAGCGCGTTTGCGCAGCCGATCTTTTGGACCAGTCTCTTCGTGGCCCAGATGGGCCCGGATCGATACCCCTGGCGCTAACGATGGGAGCCGCTGGGGCGGCCGATAGGGAACCCCAGGCCGGGTGGGTGGTGAGTGTGCATCACGCATATCTCCTGCCCACTCGGCGCCCCGGATCAGCGCGCCCGGAGGTCAGACCTGCTGCCCCGCTCTCGTAGAGTGCTTACGTGGGCCAGGACAAGCTTGGTCGGAGGGGATCGAACGGGGCTCTCCGCGCCCCTGCCCCCAAGGGTGAATCGCCCGGCCCCGACCTCGGCCCGGAGGGCACGCTAGACCGCTGGAGCGGGGCGCCTGTAGGCATCATGACGATCGGCCGCGACGGCCTTTTTCTGCACGTGAATGCGGCCTTCTGTGAGCTTACCGGCCGCCCCGAAGATCAACTGGTGTCCATGAGGCTGGGCGATCTCTGTCACCCCGAGGACCTCGACGCCGAACATGAGATCGGGCGTCTGCTCTCCGGGGAGCTCCGTAGCCATCAAACCGAAAGGCGCCTGCTCCACGAAGATGGGCACTGGATATGGGTCTTGATGAGCGTGTCCATGGCGGCCGCTGCAGACGGGGACTCCCCCGATTTTGTTGCCTTTGTTCAAGACATCGGTGAGCTCAAGAGAATCCAGGCGGATTTGTCCCGTCAAACTCTCCACGACTCGCTGACCGGCCTTCCCAACCGGAGCTTGTTTCTCGATCGGCTGAACCTCGCACTGTCGCGGCTGGGGCGCCGCTCCGGTCTCGTGGCCATCCTGTTCATCGATTTGGATCGGTTCAAGAGCGTCAATGACACCCTTGGCCATCAGGCCGGCGACGAGCTGCTGAAGGGAGTGGCTCGCCGGCTGCAAGGGCGTTTGCGCCCGGGCGATACTGCGGCCCGCTTCGGAGGCGATGAGTTCATGGTTCTGTGCGACGACATCGATGATCGGAAGACGATCCGCGAGATCGCAGAGAGAATCAGCGCGGCGATGGTCACACCTTTTTCGCTTGTGCAGGGTGATGTGCGCGTCACGGCCAGCATCGGAGTGGCTGTCTCCGGCGCGCACGAGAAGGCGGTGGACCTTATCCGGCGCGCCGATGGAGCGATGTATCTGACCAAGCAACGCTCATCTCGGTACGAGTTTTCCGATGGTCCGGAACCTTTGCCGATACGTCACTCCGCGACAACAGAACACGCTCTCGGCAATGCTCTCGAGCGAGGAGAGCTTCGGGTCTTCTATCAGCCCGAAGTCTCCCTGAAGACTGGCAAGATCGAAGGCTTCGAAGCGTTGTTGCGGTGGGAGCATCCAGACCTCGGGTTGCTGGCTCCCGACAAGTTCATCGCCCAGGCCGAGCCGACACCGTTGATTGGGTCGATCGGCGCATGGGTGCTGGAAAAGGCTTGCCGCCAACTCCGCCTGTGGCAGACGAGCTCTGACGGTGGGCATTTGACCGTGGCCGTCAACGTCTCCGCGTGGCAGCTTGCACAGCCCGAACTGAGTCAAATCGTCTCCCGAGTGCTCTTTGACTCTGGGCTCGAAGGTTCTTGCTTGTCCCTGGAGATCACCGAATCGGCGGCTCTGGAGGACTCAGGATCGGCGTCGGCCGCTCTGCGCGCTCTCAAGACTCTTGGAGTCGGCGTGATCATTGACGATTTCGGGAAGGGGTACTCCTCCCTGAGCTATCTCAAAGCGTTGCCCATCGACGCACTGAAGATGGATCGTTCGTATGTCAGCGGTGTCGGCCAGAACCCTGCCGACAATGCAATCGCTCGCGCCATAGTCCACCTCGCCCGAGCCCTCGGTCTGCGGGTGGTAGCCGAGGGCGTCGAGAGCAGCTCACAGCTCGCCGAATGCCGATTGCTGGGCTGCGATCTGGCGCAAGGATTCTACTTCGCCCCGCCGCAGACGGCAGAGGCGGCCTCCGAGATGCTGTCCAGAGATCTGCGGTGGTAGAACGATTCCCCTTATCGCGCGCGCAAATTGAGCTTTCTGCGGCTTGACCGTGTGAACGACCTGCCGAGCGGATCGTTCGGTCAGGCCAGCGATACCAGATCGAGCAGGTCCTCTTTCCAGTAGTCGATCTTGCCTTCGGGCAGGAAGAGCACGCGATCGGGCATCAGGGTGCCGACGAAATCCACGTCGTGGCTGACGATGACCATTCCACCGGGCCAACGCCCCAATGCGTCTGCAATCGCCCTGAGGGACGGAGGATCGAGATTGTTCGTCGGTTCGTCGAGCAGGAGCACATTGTGCCGCCCGGCCACCAGCTGGGCAAGAGCCAGCTTCGTCTTTTCCCCCCCGGACAACGTGCCGGCGTCCTGAAAGGCGATCTCCCCCGAAAGCCCGAACATTCCCATCAGAGAGCGCAACTGTTGCTCGGGCGCTTGCGATTGCGATCTCATGTGCCACAGTGGGTCGTGCCCGGTCACTATGCCCTCGTGCTCCTGCGCGTAGTAGCCGGCCGAGACGCCGACCCCCATCTTGATGGCCCCCTCGTCCGGGGCGGACAGCCCGGCGAGGATCCGTAGCAACGACGTCTTGCCTGCACCGTTGAGACCCATGATGAATAATCGCTCGCCGCGTTCTACATCGAAGTCGATATTGCGGAACACCGGAGGACCTCCGTACCCCTTGGCCAAACCCTCGACGTGAAGCACGGTCCTTCCCGAATGCGGCGGCTCGGGAAAGCGTACGGCTATCTGACGCTCCTTCGAGGGTGCGCTGACCTGCTGCGCCTTCATGCGATCGACGCGGCTGTCGAGCATCTTCGCCGTTCGGGCGCGCCGTTGAGTCTGGCCTCGCATCGAATCGGCAAGCGTGCTGAGTCGCTTGATCTCTGAGCTTTGTCGCACCGCAACCTTGGTCAGTCGCGCCTCGTCCTTCTTTCGAGCAGCCCTGTACTGGGAGTAGGTGCCCTTGTACTCGATGAGCTCACTCTCGTCGAGGTGCAGAATGCGGGTGATCGCCTTGTCCAGAAGCGCGAGATCGTGGCTGACTACGAGGAGTGCTCCACTGTAGACATGCAAAAACTTCATGAGCCATGCTTTCGCGTCGGTGTCGAGGTGGTTGGTGGGCTCGTCGAGCAGAAGGACATCGCTGCCGGCAAACAGAATGCGTGCCAGCTCGACCCGGCGGCGCTCGCCCCCGGAAAGCGCACGCACCGGAAGCTCGAGCTTGTCCGCAGCGAGCCCGAGTCCGGCGGCGATCCGGCGCGCCTCGGACTCAGACGAGTAACCTCCGTCGTTCCTGTAGCGCTCCTCGGCGCGCGAGAAGCGATCGACGTTGCGCTTGGAGGGATTCTCCTCGATAGCGATGCGCAGCTTCTCGAGCCGGGTCACCGCCTCGTCGAGCCCTCGTCCGGAGATTATGTGTGACAGGGCGCTCGCCTCGATTGCGGCGGCGCTCAGCCTTGGGTCCTGACGAAGGTAACCGAGCTCCCCCCGGCGCAGAACCGTTCCGCCGACCGAAGCGGCCTCGCTCCCCAGGACCTTCAGCAGCGAGGTTTTTCCCGCGCCGTTTCGTCCCACCAATCCCGCCTTGTCTCCGTTGTGCAAGCTGAACGAAGCCTCTGCGACGACGAGGCGGCCTCCAACTTCAACCGAGAGATCTCTCACTTGAAACACTGCGGGGTTCCTTCAATAGGGTGCGGGGATGAGGGCGCGTGCTAACGCGCGTCCATGGAGGGTCGGCGCGCCCGGCGGCTGGTGCGCAAGCGATTGTAACAGTGAGGCGATTGGGCGTGCCTCTGGGCGTGGCAGAATCCAGGTAGCACAGACGAGCGCTCTGGGAGGGGACATGGCTCTATCGAGGAAAACACCGCAGAATGTGGAACTGGATCAAGGCTAGATAGGAGCGTTTCGCGCCGGCGCCCTGGCCGTTGGGGCGACGGCCTTGGGTGCCTTGGCGATTGGCGCGGTGGCGATTGGGCGGCTTGCCATTGGAAGAGCGGTCATTCGGCAGCTGAAGATTCGCGAGCTCGAGGTCGGCCGCCTGAGGGTCGGCCGGTTGGAGGTCGAGCAGGACGACCGGATGCCGCGTGTCTGACCGGGGCGCCGCAGAGCCGGGCGGCGCGCCGAGAGTTTGACTCCGGGTGCCGCCTACTCCCTACAGTCTTCACATTTTCGGGCGAGGATCCGCGTTTTGTTGGTGTGAGCCGATCACCGTAGCCGAGAACGGAGACTTCACTTGCTGCATCAAGGTCAACCGAGCGGGTAGACGATGTACGGATGACGTATGACGGGCCGAGCGACGTTGCGTACGTGGATGCCTCCGGGAGTCAGCCCCTTTTCGTTGCCGTTGTGCGCGTGGCCGTGCAGTACGAGATCGGCGCCTGCTCGATCGATGGCCACGCCGAGCAGGTAACTGCCCATGAAGGGATAGATCTCGAGCCGTTCTCCCTGCAGGGTCGTCTCGGTCGGCGAGTAGTGCAGAAGCGCAATTCGCAGGTCGCCGTCGAGCCGGGCCAGAGTCTCTTCCAGACGCAAGGCCAATCCCTTTGTATGACGAATGAAGGCCTTCATCTCGGGCTCGCCGAAGTCGCTTCCGCTGGCGCCGGCGAAGCCGCCGCCGAATCCCTTCGTGCCCGCAACGCTGAGGCGAGTGCCGTTTACGTCGATGGAGGTGCCGGTGCCTTCGAGCACACATACTCCTGCGCTCTCCATGGCCTTCCGGATGTCTTCCTGGGAGCCGAGGTGATAGTCGTGGTTGCCCAACACCGCGATTATGGGTAACCCAATTCCTACTATGGCGCCGGCCAGAACCTGTGCCTCCCTCGCCCCGCCGTGGAGTGTGAGATCGCCCGCCAGGAGCAGTACGTCGGCGTGAGAGGAGAGACCTTTTAGACCCTCCCTCAGCGTCCCGGCGGAGTTACCTCTGCAATGAAGGTCTCCGACTGCGGCTACACGGATCAAGTGGGCTGTCCTTCCTTGCTTTGCTTTCCAGAAACTGCTCCCTGGATGGAAAAGGAGCTTAGTAGCTTCTCCCCGGGATGAATGGGGACGGGGGGGCCGCTTGACGCCATTACCCTAGGGGGGTATGGTAGCTGCAAGTTCTACAAACTCGAGGAGGGAGATCGGCGTGCGCGGTTATTACGACAACAAAGATGACATACAGGCTCGGCTGAGGCGGATCGAGGGACAGGTTCGCGGGGTGCAGAGGATGGTCGACGAGGACAAGTACTGCATCGACATCCTGACCCAGATAACCGCAGTCGACAGCGCCCTGAAAAAGGTCGCGGTGGGCTTGCTCGAGGACCACATAGGGCACTGCGTGGCCGAGGGCGCCGGCCCGAAGGGCGGCGGCAGCAGGGACATGGTCGCCGAAGCCAGCGCAGCGATCGGAAGACTAGTCCGGGTCTGAGGAGCGTCAGGAGAGCGAAATGACACTGAAAGAGCGCACTGGGCGTGAAGTCGAGAACGATTCCGTGGCGGCCGCATCGGAGGGGCAGTCACATCTGACGATGGACCGGCAGGGCCACTCGGCGGAGGGGAAGGAAGAAGGGCACGGAGACCGCTCGCAGCACGCCGGTCACAGCGTGGCGATGTTCCGTGACCGCTTCTGGTTGACGCTTGCGATGTCGGTGCCGGTGATCTGGTTCAGCGAGATGTTTCAGATGCTCCTCGGGTACGGCGCGCCGAGCTTTCCCGGGAGCGATCTCGTAGCCCCCCTGCTCGGCACGGTGATATTCGTCTACGGCGGCAGCCCGTTCCTCAAGGGAGGGCTCTCTGAGGCCCGGCAGCGCCGGCCGGGAATGATGCTGCTCATCGCTCTCGCAATAACGGTTGCCTTCGGCGCCAGCGCCGCAACGGAACTGGGCGTCCTGGAGCTCGACTTCTGGTGGGAGCTTGCGGCACTGATAGTGATCATGCTGCTGGGCCACTGGCAGGAGATGAAGGCCATCGGTCAGGCGAGCGGGGCGCTGGATGCGCTTGCCGAGCTCTTACCCGATGATGCCGACCGAGTCACAGGCGACGGCGTTGAGCGCGTTCCCATCTCGTCGCTGGTAGAGGGCGACATCGTGCTCGTCCGTCCGGGCGCACGCGTGCCCGCCGACGGGGATGTGATCGAAGGATCGGCTGCAGTCGACGAGTCCATGCTGACCGGTGAGTCCCGGCCGGTTACCAAAGACGTCGGCGACAGAGTGGTGGCAGGGACGGTTGCGACCGATTCCTCGATTCGCGTGCGGGTTGCCGCCGTGGGCGAGAACACCGCGCTTGCGGGCATTCGACGACTTGTCGCTGAGGCCCAGGAATCGCGCTCCCGGGCGCAGGCGTTGGCAGACCGTGCCGCTGCGTTCCTCTTCTACGTTGCGGCGGGGTCCGCGGTCATTACCTACATCGCCTGGACGGTCCTGGGAGAGCCGCGCGACGCCATCGAGAGAACGGTGACCGTCCTTGTGATTGCCTGTCCTCATGCTCTTGGGCTTGCCATTCCTTTGGTGATCTCGATCTCCACCGCGCTCTCGGCTCGCAACGGCATCCTGGTCAAAGACCGGTTGGCGCTCGAGGGGATGCGCAGTGTCGACGTGGTTCTGTTCGACAAGACCGGCACTCTCACCGCTGCCCGGCACGCGGTTACCGGCGTAGCAGCGGTCGACGGCGACGAGAGTCGGCTGTTGACCCTCGCGGGGGCCGTGGAGAGCGACAGCGAGCACCCGTTGGCCCGGGCCATCGTGCTCTCGGCAAAGCAAAGTGGCGATCTGCCCATGGCGACGGCCTTTCGTTCGATGACCGGTCGCGGCGTCGAGGCAAACGTCAACGGGGCGCGACTGGCGATCGGGGGCCCGTCCCTTGTGCGGGAGCGCTCCGTCGAGATCCCGGAACAACTGAGGTCGTCCATCGACGAATGGGAGCGGCGGGGCGCCGCGGTGCTCTATGTGCTCGACGGATCCGCGGTTCTCGGCGCGCTCGCCCTGGAGGACGAGGTGCGTCCTGAATCGAGTGCTGCAGTCGATGAGCTTCACAGGCTGGGCGTCAAGGTCGCCATGATCACCGGCGACGCACGACAGGTGGCCCAAGCCGTGGCCCAAGACCTGGACATCGATGAGTACTTTGCAGAGGTGCTGCCGGAGGACAAGGATGCCACGGTGGCCGGCCTCCAGGGCCGCGGCCACAAGGTGGCGATGGTGGGCGACGGCGTCAACGATGCGCCGGCGCTGGCGCGGGCGGACGTCGGTATTGCCATAGGAGCCGGAACCGACGTGGCGATCGAGTCGGCAGGCGTCGTGCTTGCTTCCGACGACCCCCGGGCCGTCGTTGGTGTCATCCGCCTCTCGAAGGCGTCGTACCGCAAGATGGTGCAGAACCTCGTCTGGGCAACGGGTTACAACACCTTCGCGATACCCCTGGCGGCAGGCGTCTTTGCATGGGCCGGCATCACGCTCGCCCCTGCGTTGGGTGCAGTGTTGATGTCGGTGTCGACCATTGTCGTCGCCCTCAACGCACAGCTCTTGCGGCGGCTAGACCTCGAGATTACCGGCGGCGAACGGAGCCCGAGTTGACGGGCGATGGCGTCAACGATGCTCCCGCTCTGGTCCAGTCCGATCTAGGGATTGCCATCGGGTCGGTCTACAATGTCGTCGTATAGCCTCGAAGGAGGTCACTATGACGAAGTCTCTTGGCCGCAAACTTGCCTTGATTCTTGCCGTGATGGCTTTGGTGGTGTTGTGGGCGGCGCCGGTGCCTGCGATTTCATCGGCGGCTAATCAGGATGCGTCGGGCAAGCTTGATCTCTGGTTCGTGACGGCGGGGAAGGCCAACAGAAATGGAATCGGCCGCTTTGCGCTCGGTACGGAGAAGCGTCTTCGCTGCCGTTATCTGCGATCGTCGAAAGACAGGTCACTGAAGTGGTCTTTCGATGATGGCAGAGATGGGGACTTTGATCTGGTGGGTAAGTTCGTGTGTACGCGGGGACACCTGCTCTTTCACTTGCGCGGAACGCAGACCCACAATGTGTACGAGCCGATTGAACCCAAGAAAGGTCGTAAGACATTGTTGGTCAGGGTCCCGCTCGACCTGGCGGAGCTCAGGGCAAGACATCTTTCGGTGGTCGCCAAGAGCAAGGACGGACAATCACCCGGATGCAGCGAGCCATGCAGGGATCGACTCCCCGAGTCGGGACTTTTCGACGTCTACTAACCTCTCGTGGATGCCACCAATGCTTTTACCGGTTCCCCCGGCCGGGCCGGCTCTGAGGCCAAGCGCCGGCAGCTTCTCTCCCCGAGACCGGGGGAACCAATACGGGCAGTAGGCTCAGGGGCAGGAATGAGAGTGACGTAGGATGGATCGAATCCGGTTGACAGGCATGGTTGACAGGCATTGGAGGTAGATCGATGGCTTCGCTTCTGAAGAAGTTAGGTGAGGCGGCCCGCAGCCCCCAGGGGCGCGAGCTGATGGAAAAGGGCAAGAAAGCAGCGCAGGATCCCCAGAATCAACGCAAGCTGCGTGAGCTTCGAGAACGGATGTCGAAGAAACGCTGACACCAGAATAGCAACGCACTTCGACATACCGCTCGGAGACAGAGCCGTCCTGGAACGGCCACTGTGGCGTTCCCTATTGCATGCCCTCTTTCGTCCTTCACGTTGACGTCGATGAGTTCGTCGCGGCCGTCGAGGTTCTGCGCCACCCGGGGTTGACCGGCAGGCCGGTTGTCGTTGGAGGACGCGGAGACCCGTCCAAGCGAGGTGTGGTTTCGACTGCGAACTATGAGGCGCGTCGATACGGGCTGCGTTCGGGCATGCCGCTTCGCACGGCCGTCCGCAAGTGTCCCGAAGCGGTGTTCCTCCCGGTCGATCGAGAAGCCTACGAGCGCGCTTCCCGAGATGTGATGGAGGTGCTCGGGGAGATTGCCGGTGCGCTCGAAGTATGGGGGTGGGACGAGGCCTTTGTCGAGATGGAAGGCGACCCCGAGGTAGCCGCCCGCAACATCCAGCGTGCAGTCTCGAAGAGAACCGGTCTGTCGTGCTCGGTTGGGATAGGAGACAACAAGCTGCGAGCCAAGATGGCCTCGGGTTTTGCAAAGCCTGCCGGCGTCTACAGGCTTACTGCCCGGGAGTGGTCCGGGGTTATGGGCGGCCGACGAACTGAGGAGTTGTGGGGAATCGGAACCAAGAGCGCCCGCAAGCTTTCAGAGCTCGGAATAAACGAGGTGCACGAGCTTGCCGCAGCCGATGAAGAGATGCTGTCGCGAGCCTTTGGTCCGCGCACAGGCCCTTGGCTCATAGCCCTCGGGCGCGGCGACGATGCATCGCCGGTTAGCTCGGTTCCCCGGCGCGCCAGATCGCGCAGCGTCGAGCTCACCTTCGATGAGGACGTCGAGGATCCGGCCGTGATCGGCGCCGAAATTACACGCATGGCCCTCAGGCTTGCAGAACACTGCGAGTCATCGGACCGGCCGGTCACCGGCGTCACCGTGAAGATCAGGCTTGCGCCCTTTTTCACAACCACCAGAAGCAGGCGTCTGGCCGAGCCCTCGACCGATGCCGAGGCGATCGTCGAGGCCGCAAAGGTGGCCCTTGGCCGATTCGAGCTCGACCGGCCCGTGCGACTGGTCGGAGTGAAGGTCGATCTCGGGTGAACCCACTCGGCGTCTGTGCCGCCGAGCCCCTTTCTTGCTGGTTGCTCCTGCTGCCTCCTCCCATAATCCCTTGAATTACTCGGCCGGGCCAAAAATTTTGGTATGGTTGTCAAGAATTGGGAGAGTCGCCTGGGGGCGACTATGCGGACTGGGGGAACGATATGAGACGTCTGATTGTGGTGGTCATGGGGTTGGTCGCGACGATGATGCTTGTCGGACCGGCTGTGGCCATAACCTTCGGTCAACCGGACGGCAACCGCCATCCGAATGTCGGTGCTCTGCTCGCCGATGTCGACGAGGACAGCCCGGGCCTCGACATCATATGCACCGGCACCCTCATCGACGGCGATGTCTTCCTGACCGCGGGCCACTGCACGGACTTCCTCGAAGCAGAGGGGATCGAGCGGGTCTGGGTCACATTCCGCCCCGAATACGACGAGGACGCCGCCACATCGGGCGGACTCTTCGCCGGTCGATACGTGACCCACCCCGACTATGGATGGTCGGGGTCGGGCGGTCTTTCCGATCCTCACGACATTGCGGTTGTTCTTCTCGATCGCTCACCGGGGATTGCGCCCGCCCAACTCCCAACACTGGGTCTTCTCGATCAGATGAAGAGCCGGCACCAACTCAATGATCAGACCTTCACGGCCGTCGGGTACGGCACCGTGCGGGAGGACAAGACCGGCGGTCCGCACGCATTCTTCTTCGACGGGACCCGGCGTTTCGTGCTCCAGAGCTACCAGTCGTTACAGGAGGCGTGGCTAACGCTATCGATGCAGCCTTCGACCGGCGACGGCGGAACGTGCTACGGCGACTCGGGCGGCCCCCACTTCCTGGGCGGCGCGCGGAGCAATCTGATCGTCTCGATAACGGTGACGGGTGACGCAATGTGCCGGGCAACCGACAAGACCTATCGGGTCGATACCCGCTCCGCCAGGGCCTTCCTCGACAACTTCGTCGCACTTCCCTGACACACAGGGCCCTGGCTGCTATAGCGATCAGGGCTGCCTCGTCCTGTTCGGCGCCTCCGGGTTGTCACGGGCCAAGGTGGGCGCACCCGTTCGACGGGGAGGAATGCCAGCAGGCACACAAGATGGGGAATGAAGCTGAGGCGCAGAGTTGCATATATCCCTGCGTGAAAAGCGAAGGCGGCCCACAACAAGACCCGGCCCAGGCGCCCTTTCGCCAACATGAGGGGAGAGGCGAGCTCGAAGGCGACGATCAGGTGTTGGGCGCCGATGAGCAAGGCTGGGTAGGCGATGAGGGGGTCGGCTACAACGGTGCCTCTACGCAGTATCGCTCGAACCAAAGTCGCACCATTGAGCCATTCGATGCCCCCGAACCGCAGCTTCGCGTAGGCCGCCATGAAATACGTCAACACCACGGCAACCTGTACGCACCGCAAAGCCCAACCCGCTGCTTCGTCGAGGCCTTCATCCTGGGCGGCATTCGGGGACACCGTCGGAAGAACGGCAAGCGCCACCAGAAGCGCGAACCTGTCGTGATCGACCTTGCCGTAAGAGAAGTTGACGACCATCCATTCGAGATAGAGCACGAAGACGGCGATGCCTGTCAGCCGGGGCATCTTGCGAACCAGCGCAAGGGCCGAAAAAACAAGCAGAGCCGTCTTGATGACAGACAGCAACAGCGGCGTGGGGACGGGCAAGGGCAAGATGCGCCCTATCAGAAGAGGCTGGTAGAGCTCGCCGGGGAGCTCGCCGTGCCATCCAATGGCGAATGACGTCAGGAGCACGTCGACGATCACGAACGCGTAGATGATGCCGCGAAACACAACGGCGCGGTTGTGGGGAAGGCTGGGGTACCACCATCTGCCCAAGCCGGCAGCCGCGCGTTGGAGCACCGCACCGGGCGATTGCGTGGCCGGTTTGGAGCGCCCTATCTCTCGCGCCATACCGACACGATCTCCTCGGAGTAGCCGTCGGGGCGTCCGTCCCTGAGGCTGTGGATGCCCTGAACCAGACTGAGCTCGGCAAGACGGGAACGTGCCGGCCCTGTGGCGCCGTGGGTCTGGGCCAACCGCCGGAGTAACGCGGGCTCCCGACGAAAGCGGTCCATCAGCCCGAGGACTTCGGCGGTTCTCAAGCCGAGATCTTCGGTTTCGAGCTCGAGCCTTGCTCCGGACACCGTCACTGCTTCGAAGTGCGGCATCGTCACCGTGCCCGAAGGACTTGTTGTTGTGGAGTACATCCGGAACGGAGCGAATGGAAAGTGGTCGTCCTCACCCCAGACGCTGCTCGTGATGACGCCCAGGAAGACAAGCGCTGTGAGTAGGTTTCGGACCAGCCGGCCGCGCCTCCTCGCCGCCGTCGGTAGACCCACTGTGAACGCCCGAGAGGTGGAACCGCCGGGCGCGGGTGGTTGGTCGCCTGCGCCGGCATTGGCGGCACCCTTCTGTGGGTGGTGCTCCGTGCTGGGGACCCTCACCACCCTGAGACGATACGCCTCAAACGTTACTCCGGGGAAACAGGAGCGAAACACTCTCGAAACGGTCCTCCTATTGAGTCTCTTCAGAGAGTTCGCCTTAGCCGATCATTGTTGATGAGGGGAGACCGAATGAACAGCGGTGACACCGCGTGGGTGCTGGTTGCGTCTGCTCTTGTGATGTTCATGACGCCTGGGCTCGCGCTTTTCTACGGGGGAATGGTGAGGGCCAAGAACATCCTGGGAACCCTGATGCAGAGCGTCTTCGCCCTGGGCCTGGTATCTGTCCTGTGGGTGCTGATCGGCTACACGCTGGCGTTTGGGCCAGACAAAGGTCACTTGATCGGCGGGCTTGATTACGTCGGCTTCATGGGCGTGGGTCAGGGAATCAACCCCGACCTTGCTGCGACTATCCCCCATCAGGCCTTTGCCGTCTTCCAAATGATGTTCGCAGTCATCACTCCTGCGCTGATCACCGGCGCCTTTGCGGAACGGATGAAGTTCTCCGGATACATCGCATTCACGGCGCTGTGGCTGGTGCTCGTCTACTCGCCTTTGGCGCACTGGGTATGGGCGCCGGGAGGGTGGATCCGAGAGCTTGGTGCGCTGGACTTTGCGGGAGGGACCGTCGTGCACATCAACGCCGGCGTCGCAGCACTTGCTGCGGCCGTGGTGATCGGAAAGAGGACGGGCTTCGGCAGAGACGTCTTCGTCCCGCACAATCTCCCCCTGACCATTCTCGGCACCGGCATGCTCTGGTTCGGCTGGTTCGGCTTCAACGCGGGCAGCGCGCTGGCGGCCAACGGCCTGGCCGCATCCGCCTTCCTCGCAACGAACCTCGGTGCAGCGGGCGGAGCTTGTGGATGGGCCCTGATGGATGCGATGAAGGCGCGCAAGTCCACGACTCTCGGGGTCGCTTCGGGGGCAGTAGCTGGACTGGTCGGGATCACACCTGCGGCGGGTTTTGTCGGCCCCCTGCCCGCCGTCGTGATCGGGCTCGCCGCAGGAGTTGTGTGCGCATGGGCGGTCGGGTTGAAATTCCGGGTCGGATACGACGACTCGCTGGATGTGGTCGGTGTGCACATGTTCGGCGGAATCGTCGGCGCCCTGCTGACCGGCGTGTTTGCGGATCTCGCAGTGAACGACGCCGGGGCCGATGGTCTGTTGGCCGGAGGCGGCCTGGCGTTGCTGGGGAAGCAACTGATCGCGGTTGTCAGCACGCTGACCTTCTCGCTTTGTGTCACCTATCTCATCCTCAAGTTCGTCGACGCGACGATCGGTCTTCGGGTCGCGGAGGAGGAGGAGTTGTCGGGCCTCGACCTCTCTCAGCATTCCGAGGCCAGCTACATTTTCTCGGAGAACGGGAATGGCTCACATGTGTCCAAGCCTGTGGCCTCTGCGCCTTCTCCGCTCGTGGTCCCGCAAGGCGGTGAAGCCTAGACTCCGGGACACCGCCAGAATCAGCTGGTCGCCGCGGACTCCGCAAAGCGCCGGAGAGTGTGACCCCGTACTCTGCGTACGGGGTTTCGCCACCTCGGGAAGCTACTTCGTTTTCTTCTGCTTCTTGGCGGCGCGCTTTTCCTTCAGGTTTTTCTGCGGCTGCTTCTTCTCCGACTTTCCACCTTTGTCCTTGCTGGCCACGGTCTCCTCCCGATGTTGGGTGCCTCCATCATCGGTGCTCCGCGGGAACTTGTCGAGTCGCTACCCCCTGAGGAGCACAGCCGAGCGCTGCAGGGCCTGCCTCACGGCGGGGAGCAGGCGAGAACCGCATACGCCGTGAAGCAGCACCACCGCTCCGATCGCGATAAGGATATCTCCCACGCTGACCACGGTGTTGAGCAGGGGGATGGGAAAGACGTCCCCCAGGAATGGAAGCTTCGGGTGTCTCAAAACTGCTGCGTTGAGGAAACGATCGGGAAGCGGATACAAACCGACGATCTCGAGCGCAGACCGGCTCACATACATCACGCCTCCATTGAGGACGATCACTGTGGCATTGCACAGCCCACCGAAGGCGATAAGCCACATCCCCTCCACTCGCATGTTTGCGATCACGAACACCCCAATGAAGGCGTAGGAGACCACATGCAACGGCCCGTGAATCCCCGAAGGATGGTTGGGGATCAGGAAGAGAATCACGGTCTGGAGAGCAACGGCCGACAACAGCGCCGGCCCCCATCGCAGCCTGAGGTCCCCAATGGCTCCAAGTCGTCCCTTGGCCAGCGGCACCGTGACCGCACCAAGGGCTAACGCTGCGAGGAAGAACACTGGTTTGCCGTCCCTGGTCGAGTTTCGTCAATGCGTCGGACGGAGGCCGCCAAATCTTGAGCCTAAGCGGGATTTCCTTACATTTTTTGGGATTGGGCTCAAGTCTTCTGGATCGGCTGACGATTAATGAGACAGGTCACAGGCGAGCACACAGGGACGAGGTGGAGAAGATGATCAAGGCGAAGGCTTATCGCATTGCGATCGCAATCGGATCCGTGATGGCGTTAATCGAAGCAATCGGAGCACCGGTGAAGATCAAGGGGTGGCTCTAACAGCTCAGTCAGTAGGGCGATCCAGGGGTGCCGTGAGCCGGCACCCCTACGCCGCGTTCAGGAAGGGTTAGGAGACCAGGAGTGAAAAGCGCGCTTCGCCTGCTTGCAGTGGCCGTCACCATTTCCGGCCTGGCGCTGGTGGCGTACACGCTTGCCACTCAACTGGATCGGGTCGACTGGACCTCTCCGGTGTTCTGG
The DNA here is from genome assembly GCA_013817045.1 of Actinomycetota bacterium. Taxonomy (GTDB): domain Bacteria; phylum Actinomycetota; class CADDZG01; order CADDZG01; family WHSQ01; genus JACDDL01. The sequence continues at coordinate 15,751 of JACDDL010000035.1, forward strand.
GTGTTCGCCGCTTGTGTTCTCGTCGGCGAGCTCATGCCTATCAAGATCCCCCGCCAGAAAGAGGTCATTTGGGTCACGGTCTCGGGAATGTTCGCGTTCTCCCTGATCATCACCTTTGGTATCGCAGGTGCTCTTGTTGCACTGGTCCCCGCCTCGATTATCGACGACTTCATCTCGAAGAAGCCGCTTTGGAGGTGGGGTTTCAACGCCGGTGTCTACACTCTCGCTGCAGGTGCTGCCGGTGGACTTCTATCCGCCCTCAGCGAGTTACCTCGGCAAAGCGATCCAACTCATTTTGCAGGGTCGGACCTGATCGTGATCCTCTTGGGTGGACTGGTCTTCTTTGCCGTCAACTGGTGTCTGGCGGGAATAGCCGTGGCGTTTCTAAAAGATGTCCCGGTGTTTACGACATTGCGAAGCAACTTGGGGCTCGATATGGCTACGGATGGTATCTTGCTCAGCCTTTCTCCTTTGGTCGTAGCGGCAGCCGACCGCAGCCTCTTTCTGATCCCCCTCTTGGCTCTTCCGATGCTTGCCGCTTACCAGGCGGCTCGTGTCGCACAGAGGAACCTAGGACTCGCAAATGAACTTCGGGAACAGGCCGACGAAAACAGGCACCTGGCGCTTCATGATCCACTCACCGACCTGCCGAATCGAAGTTTGTTCCATGATCGAGTTGGGAGCGCAATCGCGATGGCCGGACGAAACAACCACGGAGTGTCCGTTGTGCTCATGGACCTCGATCGGTTCAAGGAGATCAACGACGCTTTGGGACACCACAACGGTGACTCCCTGCTGAAAGAGGTAAGCCGGAGACTCGTCAGCGTGGTGCGGGCGAGTGACACCGTCGCTCGATTGGGGGGCGACGAGTTTGCGGTCCTCGTTCCAGCCATAGCCGGCCCAGAGAGTGTGACTCGGGTAGTCGAGGAGCTGCTTCGGGCCTTTGAGCGGCCTTTTGAATTGGAGGAGCTGGTGCTCAACGTCGAGGCAAGTATGGGACTTGCCATCTATCCTCAACACGGTCTTGATTCAGGAACCCTGATCCGTCATGCCGATGTGGCCATGTACGCAAGCAAGCACTCACGAGCGGGATATGAGGTTTATCAGTCGACCAGAGACGAGCACACACGCGACCGTTTAGCTTTGGTGGAAGGCCTTCGTAAAGCCGTGGTTAACGGTGAGTTTGCTCTCCATTATCAGCCCAAGGTGGACGTGGCGACCGGGCGGGTCGTTGGTGTCGAAGCGCTTCTTCGCTGGTACCACAACGGGAACTTCGTTCCTCCAAGTCTCTTCATACCGCTGGCAGAGCACACGGGACTTATCGGTCTCATGACTATGTGGGTGATCGAGACCGTAGCCAGACAGAGCCGGACCTGGGACGACTCCGGTCTTTCGCTCAACATCGCGGTCAACCTCTCGATGCGAAATCTGTTCGATCGGGGACTCCCGCGACAGATAGGGGAAGCTATAGCGCAGAGGGGAATGGCGCCCGAACGACTCGAGCTGGAGATCACGGAAAGCGGCATAGCGGCTGATCCGATCAGAGCAGAGGCCGTATTGGCCGACCTCAGCGCGATGGGCATCGTTCTCTCGATTGACGATTTTGGCACCGGCCATTCATCCCTCTCACGATTGAAGCGCCTGCCCGTGGACGAATTGAAGATCGACCAGTCATTTGTAACGAATATGGTCCAGGACAAGAGCAATGCCGCAATTGTTCGCTCCATTATCGAGTTGGGGCACAACCTGGATCTTCGCGTTGTGGGTGAAGGCGTGGAAACCTTAGGAGCGTTAGCGCAGCTCAGGGCCTTCGGGTGCGACATTGCACAGGGCTACTACCTTGGACGCCCGCTTGCGACCGCCGGTTTCCTGGCATGGCTAGAGAGCTACAGTTGGGAAGCAAAGACTCTCGAGGGTGACCGAAGCTACGCTGCGCTTCGGCCCATAATGGGACCAGAGGTAGCTTAGTGCACCTTTGCGTAAGTCCCGTCGCCCCAGAACGACCCTGCATCGACGATGGCGGCGTTGGTCGTCGCGCCCGTACCCTACGGGTACGCACGACTCCTCGCGCCTTGCCCTCGCCGCGCAGTGCCGCCCTGGACGCTGGCGTTACTTCCGCGCAGGAGCACCCTGGTCGTGCGAAGTTAGTTGCTCCCGTCTGGCGGTTCGTTCTGCAGCCGGACATCGGCGCCGAGAATGAGGTCGTCCATACTCGGCGCGCCGACCTGGCGGCGGAAGTCCGCGACCGTGTAACCGGTTACGACGGCGTTGGTGGCAGCGCGCGCGGTCATCGAGCGCGGTAGTCCGAAGATGGGCGCCAGCTCTCCGAAGTAGCGGCCGGAACGCAGCTCATCTATCACCAGGTTGGTCCCGTCTTCTCGTCTGCGAAGCAACTCGATCTCGCCGTTCCACACCACATAGATCCGCTCCCCAGGATCGCCTTGTTCGAAGATGACGTCGCCGGCGTTCAGCACCAGGTGCTCGGGTGGACGCTCCCGGGCGGCGACGCGCGGGGACAGTTCGACGATGCGGTCGGCGAGGGGAAGCAGGCGCTCGTCATGGGTGGCCACCACCACAACGCGCCCCGATGTCGCAAGCTCGCGCAGCAGCCGCAGTATCCCCTCGACCTGGATGTAGTCGAGATGGGCGGTCGGCTCGTCGGCGAGCAAGAGGGGTGGATTGTGGGCAAGAGCCCGTGCGATCGCGACTCGTTGCTGCTGCCCTCCGGAGAGATCTCCGGGGCGGTGGGACATTCGATCGGCTA
>JACDDL010000181.1 GCA_013817045.1 Actinomycetota bacterium
AGAGGTGTACGTCGTCGGTGTAACGATCGTCGGTCGCATAGATGGGCACGATTGCTTTGAGGGCAGGCGGTTGCTCCATTGCGACTTGGAAGGAGTTGAACCCTCCGTAGGATGCGCCGTACATCCCGACGTTGCCGTTGGACCAGCTTTGCGCGGCCAGCCAGGCGATGACCTCACAGAGGTCTTTCTGTTCCTGGGCCGTGTATTCGTCTTCCGCGACACCTTCGGATGACCCAGTGCCGCGCAGATCGACGCGACAGACGACGAAGTCGCCCTCGTCGCGGAGCCGGCGGTATTCCGGTTGGTGGTAAGCGGTAACGTCGTCCTTGCGGTAGGGGAGACCTTCGAGGATCACAGGCCAGGGCCCCGCCGACTTCGGCGTATAGAGGGTTGAACAGAGCCGAACGCCGTCCGACATCGTTATCCACTCATCGATCTTCTCCGCCATCGGCATGCTCCTTTCAGAGCCCATCCCCTTTGAGGGCTGATTGTCGGCAAAGAACCCGACGATGCCAAACCGACCTTGCGGTAGAGGTGGAGATTATCAACCAGCGCGACAGTCCCTTGACTAATGCAGGGCGTTACCGAAGGACCGTTGGGTCGACCACCTCGAGCCGCTTGAAGGCCTTCTTGTAGAAGCCGCGATCGCGCGTTAGCAGCCGGTCGGCCTGGGAGGCGGCATGGGCTCCGATCAGGAAATCGGCGATCACCCGAGCTCGGCGGCCGCCCCTGCGACGATACGCCCGCCACGCCAGGCCGGCACTTGCGGCGGTCGAACGATCCAGAGGACTGAAGGCAATCCCGAGCCCGTCCAGGGTCTCCTGAGCGCTCTCGGATGAGGGGAACCACGCAACAGTTTCCGCCCACACGATCTCGCAGGCTACGACGCTACCCTCGGATAGACAAGCTCGCAGAGCGTTGCCCGATCCCGTGCCGAAGTCGGGGTCGGGCCCGAAGACATCCAACAGAATGTTCGTGTCGACGGCGGTTATCAATCCGGCCCATCACCGCCGCGCAGCTCTGCCAGCAGCTCATCTGTCGGGCGATTGAGCTTCAGCACTCCGTAGACGGCGTCGACGGGATCGCGGGCCGAAACTTTCGTCGCAATGAGGCGCCCCTGTTGCTCTTGCCAATCGAGGTCCGTGCCAGGCCGAATGCCCAAACGATCCCTCAGACGCTTCGGTATGGTGATCTGGCCTTTCTCGGAAACCCTGCTTTTCATACCGTTATGGTAAATATTCCTACCGATATAGTCAAACCGGCCCTCGAACTGGGTAGTATCGCCTCTTTAGGGCGCTAGGAGGTTGCGGATGAGCAAGGGTTTGCTGGCCAGGTTGTCCGATGGGGTCGTGCTCGGAGACGGCGGCTATCTTCTGGAGCTGGAGAAGCGTGGCTACGTACAGGCCGGCCCCTTCACCCCCGAGGTCGGCCTCACTCATCCCGAGGCGCTGGCGGAGCTCCATAGGGAGTTCATGCGCGCCGGCGCCGAGGTCCTGCAGGCGCTCACCTTCTATGCAAGCGAAGACAAGCTCGCCACGGTCGGACTGTCCGGCAAGGTCGACGACATCAATCGCGCCGCCGTCGCAGTGGCCCGCGCTGTTGCAGATGAAGGGGACGCACTCGTCGCCGGGAACCTCAGCCTCACATGGGTCTACGAACCCGAGGATCGCAAGTCACACGAGCGCGTGCGCGGGTTGTTCGACCGGCAGCTCGAGCTTCACACCGAGGGCGGAATCGACTTCGTGGTCGGGGAGACGTTCAGCTGGCTGGGTGAGGCCCTGATCGCCACCGAGGCCGCGAAGAAGACGGGTCTGCCGGTCATGACCACGATGTCGTTCGAGGACAAGCCCTTCGCCAAGGAGGGTGACTCGCCCGCCGACTGCGCCCGCAAGTTGATCGACGCCGGCGCCGACATCGTAGGGGTCAACTGCCTGCGCAACCCCGAGTACACGCTCCCCCTGGTAGAGGAGATGCGCGGCGCCGTCGACGGCTACATTGCGGCCCAGCCGGTCGCCTACCGGACCGCGCCCGATCTTCCCGACTTCACCTCGAACCCCGAGTTCCCTCTCGACCTAGACCCCCTGCAGCTGCCCCGCCGGGTGATGGCCGGCTACGCCGTCGCCGCCCGCGACATGGGGATCAACTACATCGGTTCGTGCTGCGGCTCGGTTGCGTCACACGTCAAGGCGATGGCGCAGGCACTCGGCAAGCTGACCGAAGCCGAGCGGGAGTGGCGGACGGCGGGCAAGCCAATGTCGGCCTACGAGTACTACGGGCACGACGGCTAGAGCGAGAGGGCTCGACGGGACAACCGTCAGGCGCGCTTGCGCTCCGGGTCGAAGAAGGGCAGCGACGTCACGATCGCGCCCACGGTTCCCCGGCGCGCCTCCACGGTCCACTCGACCCCGAGCCGGGCGCCGGGCTCCGAGCAGGCGGCGGGAACCGATCCCAGGGCGATGCTCTTTTTGAGCGTGGGGCTCCAGGTCCCGCTGGTGGCGCGCCCGATCTGGCGGCCGTCGAGGTAGACGGGCACCGGCGTCCGCCATGCGATCGCCGATATTTGAGGGGGCAATCCCTGCTTGCGGTGAAGCGTCTCGATCGCGTCCCAGTCGAGCTCGAGGCCCACGAGCCGGCGCGCCGGCCCCCCGGCGGCCTGTTCGGCCTCCAGTGCGCGTCGCCCCACGAAGTTGGCCTCCTTGGTGAAGTTCACGAGACGCCCGAGCCCGATCTCGAAGGGTGAGTACGACTGCTCCGGGATCAGGGCATGGCGTGAGCTGAAGAAGTCGACCTCGATCAGGATCAATCCGGCCTCGAGGCGGGCGACGTCCAGGGCCAGCATCCCCGCCGGACGCAACCCGTACGACGCCCCGGCCCCCATCAGCGCGTCCCACAGCTCCACGGCGCTCCCGGCGGGGACCCACAGCTCGTATCCCAGGTCACCGGTGTAACCGGTCCTCGACACGTCGATCTCGATCCCTCTGATCTGCGCGGGCCGCCTCCCGAAGTAGCGGAGCTCGGCGAACGACTCGCCCGAGGCGGCTTCGAGCACCCCGCGCGACAGAGGCCCCTGGAGGGCCAGCGCCGCCAGCGACTCGCTTATGTCCTCGATGTCCACCTGCAGCCCCGCCGCGTTCAGGCCGAACCAGCGCAGGGACGGGTCCGCCGAGGTCCAGCGGAAGGTAGAGTCATCGAGCCTGGCGATCGTCCCGTCGTCGATGACCCTGCCGTCCTCGTCGCACCAGCAGGTGTAGACGACGCCGCCGACCTTGATCTTGGTGGCGTCGCGCGTTATCACCCGATCCACCAGGCGCTCGGCGTCCGGGCCCGAGACCCGATACTTATAGAGCGGCGAAACGTCGATCAATGCCGCGGCCGTGCGGATTGCGGTGTACTCGACGTCGTGATGGTCGGAGTAAAGACTCGCAGCGAAGTAACCTGCCCAGTCGCGCCACTCGAGCCGCTGGTTCATGGGAGCGGTACGCGGATAGAAGGCGGTTCCGACGCTCACCGAGCCGATCCTCCTGGGTCTGTTGGTGGCCAGATACTCGCCGCATGAAGGCCTGCACCGGGGGTGCGCCGGTGCGACGAAGCACTACAGTACTTCGGGTCCATCGTGTGGAAACGCCGACCTTGCAGTCGAAGGCCGCCATCCAGCGGCGCGTGAAGAGATCTAAGGGGTTACATGAGCAGGAGGTACGACGCAATCATCATCGGGGGAGGCCATAACGGCCTTACCAGCGCCGCCTATCTGGCGCGCGCCGGGTGGCGCGTACTGGTTCTCGAGCGACGCCACGTCCTCGGCGGTGCCGCCGTGACCGAGGAGATCTTCCCGGGGTTCCGCTTTACCGTTGCCTCCTATGTCGTGAGCCTCTTGCGTCCCGAGATCATCAGGGAGCTCGAGTTGCCCAGGCACGGCCTCAGCATTCTGCCGTTGGATGGGACGTTCACGCCGCTGGATGACGATTATCTGTGGCGCGTTGACGACCATTCCAAAACCCAGAGGGAGATCAGGCGGTGGTCGCGCGCCGATGCCGAGGCTTACGATGAGTACGGCCTCCTGATGGTGGAGATGGCTCGCTTCATCAAACCGATCCTCTCGGTCGTCCCCCCTGACCCCTCCCGCCTCAGGCCGGGCGAATGGCTGCCGCTTGCAGGGCTGGCGCGGGCGTTCTCCAAGCTGCCCGAGGCCCAGCAGGCGGTCTTCATCCAGCTCATGACGATGAGCGCCGCCGACTTCCTGGACCAATGGTTCGAGACCGATCCACTCAAGGCCACCATGTCTGCGTCGGGGGTCATCGGAACCTTTCAGGGGATTCGCTCGCCCGGCACGGCCTACGTGCTGCTGCACCACTACATGGGCGAGATCGACGGCGCCTTCCGCTCGTGGGGCATTCCGCGCGGCGGCACCGGCGCCATCAGTGAGGCGATTGCGTCTTCAGCGCGCACGGCGGGGGCCGAGATAAGGACCTCCGCGCCGGTGGCGCAGATCCGGGTCCAGGGTGACGCGGCCACGGGCGTCGTCCTCGAGTCCGGAGAGGAGATCGACGCGCGGGTGGTTCTCTCGAGCATCGATGTCAAGCGCACGTTCCTCGACATGGTCGAACCGGGCACCTTCGAGCCGGACTTCGTCGATGAGATACGGCGCTACAAGTTCCGGGGTTCTTCCGGCAAGGTGAACCTGGCTCTGGACGGGCTTCCCGACTTCTCTTGTCTGCCCGGTGCCGGCGACCACCTTCGCGGCGCCATCAGCTTCTCGCCGAGCGTCGACTACATGGAACAGGCTTACGACGACGCCAAGTACGGACGCTTCAGCCGGCGGCCCTATGTCGACACAATCATCCCGACGCTGGTGGACCCATCGATGGCGCCGCCAGGCAAACACATCATGAGCTGCTTCGTGCAGTACGCGCCCTACAACCTCGCCGAGGGCGATTGGGATTCGCAAAAAGAGGCGTTCGGGGACGCCGTCATCGACACCATCGCCGAGCGGGCACCCAACATCAAAGACATCATTCTTCACCGTCAGGTGCTCACGCCCCTCGACATCGAGCGCGACTTCGGTCTGACCGAGGGCAACATCTTTCAGGGCGAGCTGAGCCTCGAACAGCTTTTCTTCAACCGGCCGGCGCCGGGTTGGGCTCGCTACCGAACCCCGCTCGAAGACTTGTGGATGTGCGGCTCGGCCACCCACCCGGGCGGCGGGATCATGGGCGCGCCCGGACGCATAGCGGCCCTCGAAGTGCTTCGCGCCCACAGGAAGCCCGCGTGAGCCCCCGCTACGACGCCGTGGTGATCGGCGCGGGCCACAACGGGCTGATCGAGCGCACCGAGCGAATCGGTGGAGCTCTCGGAATCACTGATGAGTTGGTCCCGGGCGTGCGGGTCCCCACGTTGGCTCACTCGGTCGGCCGCCTGGCGCCCTCGGTTGCCAAGGGCTTGGGGCTCTATGACCACGGCCTCCGCTTGATCCAGCCCGAGGTGCGGGTGTGGGCGCCTCAGCCCGACGGGCGCGCCGTCACCCTCTGGGGAGACACCGGGCGCACGACAGAAGAGCTGCGTGGCTGGTCGGCCCACGACGCAGACGCCTATCCGGCCTTCGACGCCCGGGTGCGCGCCCTGGCGGGTGTGCTCGGCCGGCTGTATGAGCTGACCCCGCCGAGCGCAAGCACCCTGTCCGCCGAGGGCGCACTCGGCGCCATGCGCCTGGTCCAGGCGTTCCGGGGTCTCGAGCGCAAGGACGCCCAGACTCTCCTGCGCGTGCTGCCGATGGCTGCGGCGGATTTCGTCGGCGAGCACTTCGACACCGATGCCCTGCGCGCCCTCCTGGCGTTCAGGGGCGTGCTCTACGCGTCGATGGGGCCGTGGTCGGCCGGAACCACGGCCGTGCTCCTGGGAGATTCCGCCGGCAACGAGGGCGGTGCGCCCGGCTCGGCCGTCTTCGTAGAAGGAGGACCCGCCGCTCTCGCTGCCGCTCTGGCGTCGGCGGCGCGTTCCTTCGGGGCTCAGATCCGAACGGGGGCCGAGGTGGCCGCCATCTCGGCTGATTCCGCAGGCAGGGCCTCCGGTGTGGCGCTGACCTCCG
>JACDDL010000182.1:0-5725 GCA_013817045.1 Actinomycetota bacterium
GGCGCGGGCGCCGACCTCGAGCTCTCGGGAGACACTGCATCGGCCTTCGTCGACCGGCGAGCGCGTCCCGTGGCCTCCGGCGCCAGGTACATCGGAGTTGCGGTGTTCGACCGTGCCGTTCTCGACCTCCTTTCGCCCACGCGCCCTCTCGGCTTGGCCGAGGCCCTGATCGAGCCGCTGGTCGCCCGGGGCGAGGTTGCCGTCCACCGGCACGGCGGCTATGCGCTCGACGTCGGCACGCCGGAGCGCTACCTGCAGGCGAGCGGCGACCTTCTCGAGAGCAGGGGCCCGGCGCCTCCGGTTCCCTGGCCCGGCGCCATCCGCGACACCGGGACCGGCAGGTGCTACCTCGGCCCCGGTGCGAGGGCGGCGCCGGGAACCCTCGGGCCTGGGGCAATTCTGCTCGCCGGCGCCAGAGTGCACCCCGGGGGCTGGGTGTCGGATGCGGTCGTGTGGCCGGCCGAGGAGGTGCCCTCGGGGGCCGTTGCCGAAAGGACGGTGTGGGCCGGCGGCGGCTCGCTCTTCCCGGCCGGTGCTTAGAGGACCGAGCGCTCCGCCAACTCGGTGATCACGGGTGGATAGACGAACACCACCAACAGGGCCAGAGCTGCGACCCCCATAACGGCGCGGAGAAGATACGGCACCTCCACAGGCCCTTCGAGCTCCGGCGCCTCGAAGAACATGCGCTTGACGACCGCAAGGTAGTACCACGCCGCTATGACGGCGTTCACGCCCATGACCACCGCAAGCCAGTAGACCTGCGCATTGATGGCTGCAAGAAAGACGAACAGCTTGGCCCAGGCTCCTGCCATGGGCGGCGCGCCGGCCAGCGACAGCAGGAAACCGGTTAGCAGCGTGGCCAACACCGGGCTGCGCTGCCACAGCCCCGCGTAGTCGTCGATGAAGTAGGTCCCGCCGCGCCGGGCATAGGCGACCACGGCGGCGAAGGCCCCGAGGTCCATCACACCGTAGATGGCGATGTAGACGAGCGCAGACTCGAGCGCCTGTCGGCTCACCCCCGGAGAGCTGGGATCGATTAGCGCAAGGGCAACCAGGATGTAGCCAGACTGCGCTATGCCGGAATAGGCAAGCAGACGAATGATGTGACGCTGCCTCAGGGCGATGAGATTGCCCACGGTCATCGTCAGGGTCGCCAATACGGCAAACACCGGGCGCCAGATGTCGGCGACCTCGGGAAAGGCCTTGAACATCAACACGAGCAGACCGACGAACCCGCCGATCTTGGAAGCGGTCGATAGGAAAGCCGCCACCGGCGAGGGTGCCCCCTCATAGGTGTCGGGTGCCCAGAAGTGAAACGGAACCGCCGAGATCTTGAAGGCGAAGCCGACCACGACGAAGAAGACGCTGAGCATCACCAGCGGTTCGTTGCCCGAGCCGTCTATTGCTTCTCGAATCTGGTCGAGGCGTGTAGCACCGCCGCTTAGCCCGTAGATCAGGGACATGCCATACAACATCACGGCGGTTGAAAGCACTCCGAACAAGAAGAACTTCAGGGAGGCCTCATTGGACTTGGGATCGCCCTTGCGCAGTCCGGTCATGATGAAGCCTGGGACGCTGATTAGCTCGATGGCGATGAAGATGGTCACCAGATCGCGGGCGCTGGACATGACCAGACCGCCCAGCAATGAGCAGAGCAGCAGGAAGTAGTACTCACCCTGGTAACGGATGCCTGAGCGAAAGTAATCGAACGAGATCGCCAGCACGATGAAGCCGATCACGCAGAACAACCCCTTGAGGAGGAGAGCGAAGGCGTCGATCTCGTAGGACCCCGCCAACGTCGTCCGCTCCGATCCAACCAGCGAGAGCGTGGCTGCTCCGGTGGCCAGGATCCCGATAGCGGACAACGGCATCGCCAGCCACTTGGCGCGTTCGGCGAGGAACAGATCCACAACCAGGACAAGGCAGGCAAAAGCCGTAAGGACGAGCTCCGGCGCGATCGCGTGCCAGTCGACCGGCGACATCAGAGCACCCTGCGCGAACTCCACCTAACCGCCAAACGATTTGAGAAGCGTTTGGACCGCACCATCGGTCACCCCCAGCACCATTCGGGGATAGATCCCGGCAGCGAGGATGAGGACGAGAAGTGGCGCCCACGCGCTCCATTCGAGAGGTTGAACGTCGAAGAGGCCGTGGCCGTCGGCGAACTTCTCGGGCACGGTGCCCATCGCCACCCGCTGGATCGTCCACAGCAAATATCCGGCGGTGAGCACGGTGCCGATGCCGCCTCCGACCATGAGGATGCGGAACAGGCCCTCATCCAGCCCCGCCCCGGGCTGATAGGAGCCCAGCAGGGCCAACATTTCGCCCCAGAACCCGGCGAGGCCCGGCAGACCGAGGGAGGCTATTCCTGCATACACCAGCACGGACCCGAATCTGGGCATCTGCTGAAGCACTCCCCCCAACTCTGCGATCTCGCGGGTGTGGAAACGTTCGTGTATGGAACCGGCAAGGAAGAACAACATCCCGGTTATCAGTCCGTGAGCGACCATCCCGAAGATCGCTCCGTTTATACCTCGGTCACTCACGGTTGCGATCCCGAGCATGACGAATCCCATATGGCCCACCGACGAGAAGGCAATGAGTCGCTTGAGATCGGACTGAGCGAAGCAACAGAGGGCACCGTAGATGATCGCTATCACTGCGAGAATGCCGATGCCGGGTGCGAAGTAGACGGCAGCATCCGGAAGGATGGGATAGGCGATGCGGATGAAACCGTAGGTGCCCATCTTGAGCATCACAGCCGCCAGCAGCACCGAGCCTATTGTCGGCGCTTCGGTATGGGCATCGGGCAGCCAGGTGTGGAACGGCCACATCGGGACCTTGATGGCGAAGCCCAGGAACAATCCGGCGAAGGTCAGGTTCTGGACGAGCGTCGACCCGAGATTGCCCTGCTCTCTCAAAGCGATCATGTCGAAAGTGTTGCCCTGGAAATAGAGAGCAAGGAATCCGAGCAACATGAAGATCGACCCGAACAGCGTGTAGAGAAAGAACTTAACCGCCGCGTATTCACGCCGTGGGCCGCCCCAGATGCCGATCATGAAGTACATAGGGACCAGGACGACCTCCCAGAAGATGAAGAACAGGATGAGGTCGAGCGCGATGAATGTCCCGGTCATGCCGGTCTCGAGCAGAAGGGTGAGGGCAATTAGAGCCTTGGTCTTTCCGGGTGAAGGTACGTGCCACATGAGATAGACGATGCACAGAAAAGAAACCAGCAGAGACAGCTCGAACAACGGCAGCGCGATCCCGTCGATGCCGACGTGGTAGCGGGCGTCGATCTGCGGTATCCAGCGTTCGTTCACCTCGAGCTGGATGGCGCCTGCGCTGCCGTAGTCGAAGCGCAAACCAACGGCGACCCCGACCAGCAGCGCTGCTCCGGTGAACAGAAGCCCTACGGCCTTTGCGACTCCGTCCATCGATCCGGGAACGAAGAGCAGGAGAACGACGCCCGCCATCGGCAAAAACGCCGCCAGACTCAGCCCCCAGTTGTCAAGCCACTCCATAAGTGTGTTAGCTCCCTTCTAGGTCAATCCAAAGAGCGCGACGAAAGCAGCGATCGCAATGAACAAAAATGCTGCGTAGCGCTGCACATTCCCGGTCTGTATGTAGCGCAGCAGGCCGCCTGAGAAACCTGTGAGACCGGCCGCGCCGTTGACTCCTGCGTCCACCACATGCTGGTCGATGATGCCGTAAACGCCCCGGCCGGTGCCCACCGTTGCGTGCGCCGTCCCGTTGACGATCCCATCGAGGATGTGCTGATTGGTCCAATAGGCGAAGGCCGCAAGCGGATACTGGACGGGCCTCACGATCCCGCCCATGTAGATGTCGTCGAGGTAGTACTTGTTCTCGAGCAGCCGGTAAACCCACGCAAAGCGAGTCGACAGGATGTCAACCGGCTTGCGGTTTCGGTAGAAGAGCACCCACCCGAGCCAGATCGCCGCCAGGGCGATGCCGACAGACGCCAGAGGCAGCGCGATGTTGTAGAGGGTATCGAACCCGTGCCGGGTCTCGCCCGGGACGTTGATCCAATCGGCGAACGGGCCTATGACCGGAAAGCCCAGCAGCCCCACCGAGAGCGACGCTCCTGCAAGAATCCACAGGGGCACAACCATGGAGGGCGGGCTTTCGTGGGGAGTTCCGTGGCCCCTGTATTCGCCGAAGAAAGTCTTGATGCAGGCACGGGTCATGTAGAGAGCCGTGAGGAAGGCGGTGATGATCGCAGATACGAAGACGATAAGGGCGGTGATCTGGGTTTCCTCGCTGGCGGCACGGAAGGCTTCGCCGACGATCTCGTCTTTAGAGAAGAAGCCGGCCAGGGGAAAGATGCCGGCGAGGGCCAGTGAGCCGATGATAAAGGTCTTGAACGTGTGGGGCATGTACTTGCGGAGCCCGCCCATGTCGCTCATGTTGTTCGAATGCACGGCATGGATGAGGGACCCCGCTCCGAGGAACAGCAGAGCTTTGAAGAAGGCGTGCGTGAAGAGATGAAACACACCGGCCGTGTAGGCGCCCACTCCGAGGGCCGCCATCATGTACGCGAGCTGTGACACCGTCGAATAGGCAAGCACCCGCTTGATGTCGTCCTGCACCAGAGCCAGAGCCGCTGCAATCAGCATCGTGATCGAGGCCACGATTGCCACGACGTTCAGCGCAGCCCCCGCATGTTCGAACAAGATGAACATGCGGGCGACGAGGTAGACGCCGGCGACCACCATCGTCGCCGCGTGGATGAGAGCCGAGACCGGCGTCGGCCCCGCCATGGCGTCGGGCAGCCAGACGTGGAGGGGCACCTGGGCGGACTTGCCGACCGCTCCGCAGAACAACAACAGCGCCCCGATAGTGGCGATCGAGCCGCCCAACTCGCCCTCCTCGGCCAGGTGGTTGATCTCGATGATGTCAAAGGTCCCCGTGGCCACGAACAGGACGAAGATGCCGAACAAGAAGCCAACATCTCCGATACGGGTGGTGATGAAGGCTTTGATCGCTGCAGAGGAGTTTGGCGACTCCTCCCAGTAGTGGCCGATGAGGAAGTACGAGCAAACGCCGACCAGCTCCCATCCAACGAACATCTGCATGAGGTTGTTCGCAATGACCAGGAACAACATGCTTCCGGTAAAGAGGGAAAGCGCTGAATAGAACCACGTGTAGCGCTTGTCCCCGTGCATGTAGCCGGTCGAATAGATGTGCACGAGAAGCGAGATGGTGGTCACCACCACGAACATGACACCGGTCAGGAAGTCGTAGTTCATTCCGAACTCGAGCTCGAGGCTGTCATCCAATCTGAACCACGTATAGGACGCCTCGACCGCGGCGTTTCCGCCGGCGAGCTGGGTGAACGCGATCAAAGACATCACCAGACCGGCGCCGATTGCGAAGATGCCGACGTAGTGCTCCTTGCCGCCCATCTTCCTCCCGAAGAAGCCGATGATCGCGGCGGACAGGAACGGCAGCAGGGGCACGACCCACATGTACTCCGTCGCAAAGCCCGCGACGGTTCCCGGGGTGGCCGGCTCGGCCAAGGCGAAGATCACGCCATCACCACTTCATCAGAGACATCTCGTCGACGTCGACGCTTTGGCGATTTCTGAAGATAAGAATCACGATTGCAAGTCCGATGCCAACCTCGGCGGCAGCCACCGCGATGACAAACAGAGCGAACACCTGTCCGGCAACTCCCGCCTCCTGAAAAAACGCCGAAAAGGCG
>JACDDL010000182.1:5735-6073 GCA_013817045.1 Actinomycetota bacterium
CGAGCGAGCACTCCGTAGATGCCCACCGAGAACAACAACGCCGACAGCACGAGGAAATAGGAGACGGGCATCAGAGCATCACCTAATCACGCCTTGCGATGACTACGGCGCCGACGAGGGCTGCCAGCAGAAGCACCGACACCACCTCGAAGGGCAGGACGTAGGTGGAAAAGATGACCTTTCCGATGCTCGCGGTCAGCGTCCCGGTCTCGCGGGAGAGATCGATCGTCTGACCTTCGAATGCACGCACCATGATGTAGCTGGTCACCCCGAACACCGCCAGCGCGGTCAGCGCCGACAACAGGCGTTGATCGTTGTCGAAGTTCGCCCTGCCGATG
>JACDDL010000183.1 GCA_013817045.1 Actinomycetota bacterium
CAAGACGGAATGGGCGGCCGCGGACATCTCGTCGGACGATCTCGGCGCCCCCTTTGAAGGGGCCGATGCCGTGGTGCATCTCGCGTGGCTCATCCAGCCGTCGCGGCGGACAGATCTCCTTTGGCTGACAAACGTCGCAGGGTCGAGGCGGGTTTTCGATGCCGCAGCCCGAGCCGGGGTAGCCACCATCGTGTACGCGTCCTCCGTCGGGGCCTACTCGCCGGGCCCGAAGGACCGCCGGGTGGATGAGCGCTGGCCGGTGATGGGCATGCCCACCTCCTTCTATTCACGGCACAAGGCCGAGGTCGAGCGGTCCCTTGATGCCTTCGAAGCACAGCATCCCGGCATCAGGGTGGTACGCCTCAGGCCCGGCCTCCTCTTCAAGAGGGCGTCTGCAACCGAGCAGCGTCGACTCTTCGCGGGGCCCTTTGTCCCCGTTTCGTTGCTGCGGCGGCAGCTGATCCCCTTTGTGCCCGATGTCGACGGCCTACGGTTCCAGGCGTTGCACACCTCCGACGTTGCCGACGCCTACAGGCGGGCCGTCACCCAGGACGTCCGGGGAGCCTTCAATCTTGCGGCCGAGCCGGTGCTGGACCCTCAGGAGCTGGGGCGGATCCTGCACGCGCGGCCCGTGAAGGTGTCGCCCCGGTTGCTCCGCGCGATCGTGCACGCAACCTGGCGGATGCACCTGCAGCCGACTCCGCCGGGATGGCTCGACATGGGCCTGAACGTGCCGGTAATGGACACTTCGCGCGCTCGCGCCGAGTTGGGTTGGAATCCGCGGTTCTCCTCCTCCGAGGCGGTCCTGGAGCTGCTCGAAGGGATGCGAACCAAGGCCGGGACACCCACGCCCCCTCTCGACCCCGAGACGAGCGGGCGAGGACGCGTGCGGGAGATACTGACAGGGATGGGCAGGAGATCTGGTCTTTGATCCCCGGTGGCGACCCGAACGGAGGAGGACATGATGACCGACGAACAGGATCCCAAGAAGGCACCCTCGGATGGTCCCGGAGGAGCGGAGTCCTCGGGTGGGGACAGCGGTTCTGGTTACGACAGACCGGGCGGCGGAAGCCCAGAGGGCGGGGGGAAGCAATCCGACCCTGACGATTCCGATCCCAGGGGTTCGTCCCCGGAGGAATCGAGCGAGTCGGCCGACGAGCAAGCCAACGTCGAGAAGTAGAGGGGGCCCAAGGATGCCGGCGGACGAGCCACCCAAAGATGTCGACGACGCTACCTGGGAGGAGATGCCGGGAACGATCAAGCGTTCCCCCCCCAAGGCCCAACGAACCTGGGCCAAAGCCCATGACGGTGCGGTCGAGACTTACGGCGAGGGCGAACGGGCCCACCGAACCGCCTACTCGGCGCTCAAGCACAGCTTCGAGAAGATCGACGACCACTGGGAGCCCAAGGAAGAGAAGGGTCCCTCCGACCCCCAGGCGGCCAAGAGCGCTCCTGAGTCGGTCAAAGACACGCGCGAGACCTTCGGGGGCGTCGACCTCAACGGCAACACACGCGACGAGCTGCTCGACCGGGCTAAGAAGCTGGGTATCTCGGGAACCTCGAGGATGAACAAGAAACAGCTCGCCAGGGCGATCTCGAGGAAGCAGGGATGACGGTCCTGTACGGCGTGTCCCTCACCGCACGGCGCCTCCGATAGCCGTCCCGTACGGCTAGCGTCGCGCCACATGGACGCGCTGCTGAACCTCGCTCAACCCTGGGCCTACGTGCTCGTCGCAACCATCGCCGCAGCCGAATCGGCGGCCTTCATCGGTCTGGTCCTTCCTGGTGAGGCGACCATGCTTCTCGCGGGAGCGCTCGTGTATCAAGGACGCGCCTCCCTGCCCCTGATGCTCCTGGTCGGATGCGCGGGAGCAATCGCAGGTGACTCCGTGGGCTATGCCGTCGGCAGGTTTCTCGGACCGCGCTTGATGCGAGGACGGCTTGGCCGTCGGATAGGCCCCGAACGCTGGGAACGAGGACAAGCCTACCTGAGAGCAAGAGGTGCGCGCGCTGTTCTCATTGGACGCTTCGTCGGTGTGCTCCGGGCCTTGATGCCTGCAATCGCCGGCTCGGCCGGAGTGCCCTACGGATCGTTTGTCCTCTACAGCGTGGCGGGGGCGGTCGTATGGGTGACGGCTTTCATCTTGTTAGGGGTTGCTGCGGGCGGAAGTTGGCACGTTGTCGAGCGCTTCGCGGGACAGGCAAGCCTCATATTGGTGGGACTTCTGGTCGTGGGAGTGGGGCTGGCGGTTGTTGCCCGCTGGCTGCAAGGGCATCTGGATGTCCTTCGAGGATGGCGAGAAGCCTTCCTCACACAACCTGCGGTCAAGCGGTTGGTCATCCGATGGCAGCCTCAGATCGACTGGTTGGCGAGGCGGCTGGACCCCACCGACCGTTTCGGCCTGTATCTGACCTTTGGTTTTGCCTTGGCGGTCGCCGGTGCGGCGCTCTTTGGCGGGTTGCTCGACAACGTGTTGGAAAACGAGGATGCGGTCATCATCGACCGGCCGATCTTGCGCTGGGTGGTGTTGCATCGGGAACCGGTTTTGGACGCCGTAATGGTGGTGATCACGACGCTCGGCGGGGCCCCGTTCGTGAGTCTTGTCTTCGTGGTTGCGGCCCTGATCATCTACCGGCGCACCGGTCAGAGGCGCTGGGTCATTTTCCTTGCGACCACGATGGCCGGCGCCCTTGTGTTGGATGATGTGGTCAAAAGGCTGGTGGACCGCCCCCGTCCGCATTGGCGTCCTTTGGTCGAGGCCTCAGGAGGTTCCTTTCCCAGCGGGCACGCGACCACCGCCGCGGCGACTTGCGCGGCCATGGCTTACCTGCTCACCCGTCACCGAGATTGGCGGCCCAGCGTCACGATTTGGACCGTTGCCGTCGGCCTTGCCGTGTTGATTGCCTTCAGCCGGGTCTACCTGGGGGTCCATTGGCCCACCGACATCCTCGGCGGGCTTGCTCTCGGGGGTTTTTGGACGGCGGTGACGGCAACCGCGGTGAAGGTTATGGCTGCTCCCTCTGTATCCCGAGGCAGCGACGCCGGCACGGCCTCTCATGATTGAATGACGCCGAGTGGAGCCGCGGGTATTTAGCCAACAACATCCCGTTTGCAGCGGCCTATGCACTCGTACCGATCATGGTGAGATTCATACCGGTCTACCTGGCCCAGCGGCTGACCCAGGAGGGCACTCCCGGTTTGTCGCCGTCGAGGCTGTGGCCAGGGGGAAGGAATGGTCGAAGGCCGGGCCGGTTATCCTGCCGCGGAGGAGTCATGGCGGCGTGGCCGAGTGGTTTAGGCAGGGGCCTGCAAAGCCCCGCACAGCGGTTCGATTCCGCTCGCCGCCTCCATGCAACCCAACCGATAGGGTGGGGGGAGGGGCATATTCCACCCCTTTATCCACCCGACCCGCTCGGGTAGACTGATGCTCGCTGTAGGGGCGTTAGCTCAGCGGGAGAGCGCTTGCTCGACAAGCAAGAGGTCACTGGTTCAATCCCAGTACGCCCCACAAATCGGAGGAGGCAAGGACGAACTAAGGGGGGCTTGGGTTCCGACAGGAACAATGGGGGCCGAGGGAATGCGGATACATGTCGAAGTCCGATGCCCAGGTCTCCAGAATCCATCCAATGTGAGCGGTGAGGATGGTTGAGGGGACAATTCCCTTCACTTGCTTATGCAAGGCTTCTTCCGACAAGAATTGTTTCAGCCTCAGCGATTCTTCATTCGCCAGTCACAAATAGGGCTCCAGTGCACCAGGCGGCCCGGAAACAGGGCCCGGGAGTGCAACGGAAGTTTGTGGGGAAGGCTAGGAGGTTGCCGGAGCGGTTGTGACTGAGTCGCCATTGAGCGTGTTGTTGCTCTCGCTGCCTCCGGTCATGTCCTTGGGATCACAATCGTCCGTGGCGGGCTTGTAGGAACGATTGAGGTAGTCCTTCCAACGGATTGCCTCGCCCCCGTTATCTCCGAAGACGCTTTCTGTGACAACAACTCGAGGACTGTTGGCTATGAAGACCCCGTGGCTGCCGTTTCTCTGTATGCGATTGCCTGTGATTGCCTGGTCGCAGCTGACCTCGATGAAGATGCCGAATCGGGTGTTGTCGGTGGCTATGTTGTCTTCATAGGTGACGTACCTCATGCCTGTGTCGGAGTGAACTCCGTCGCATCCGTTGGCGTCGAGCCGGTTTCCCGTGAGCGCCACGTGGTTGCCCACCACCATGTGGACGCCTCCGCTGTTGAAACAGGGGTTGTCGTTGTGAAGAGGATCCGGCGTCAAGTCCAGGTTGTTTTGATGCACGTAGTTCCCCGTCAAGTCGACGAACCCGCCACCGACTTGGATACCCGTCTGGCTGTGGTGGTGGACGTCGAGATTCTCGCAGGTTGCTCCGGGTTTACAGCGGACGCCAACGCGCGCGCCGTAGACCTCGAAGCCATTCAGCACGCCACCCTGACCCGAGGTGAGCTCCCCTCTCAGTTTCGTGCCGGGGCTCGCGTACCACCGGCTGCGTTTTGGCTGCACGAATTCACCGACATAGTTTCCGGGCATGAACAGGACGGTGGCGTCCTCGCCCGCGGCTATGGCTTCCTCGAAGGAATCCACCGCCGGACCGGTGCGCTCGCACGACGCGCTCACTTCGGCGGAGCAGCTGTCGAATCCGCCTCCGCCGTCGGCCTCGTCTGCTCCGGCCTGGCCGATGAGCACGTCGTCCCCGGCGCCACCTTGCATGATGTCGGCGCCGGTCTGCCCCAGGATGAGGTCACCGGCTTCACCGCCTGCAAGACGGTCGGCGCCTTTGCCGCCGCACAGGAGATCGGCGCGGCCACGTCCGGTTACGGTGTCTCCGGCGGGACGAGCTTGAACGACGTTGATCTGTCCTCGCCTGCCGGTCAGGGTATCGGAGCGCGGCGTTCCCGTGAGGGTCGATCGCCTGCCGGCGCAGCTGTAGCCGGACGCTCCGGCACGGCTTGGGCCGACTCCGACCATGATCGTGGAGAAGGCGACGGCGACGGCGAGCCAGAAGGCCCCCTGCGCTTTACTCGCGCAAACAGAAGGCCACAACACAGAACAACCGTCTTTGTAACCTGCTCTCATTCTTGCGGAGCCCCCTTGTCGTCTCGATTTCCCAACATTATCCAGTGTAAGTGCCATCGCGCTTTAGAAGGGACGTCGGGGGGTGACCTCGAGGAGAGTATCAAGGGGACTTACCCGGTGGCCGCCGAACCAGGTCGAGGGCGGCGCCCGATCTTGCACTTGCAAAGGAGAGCGAGCCAAGCGTAACGTCGCGATGGCGGACATCGGCAAATGGGAGGTTCTATGCAGCGAGGTCGCAGGTCAATGGCGGCGGCGGGTGCTCTGCTACTGAGCGCGGCGGTCGGCGGGTTCAGTTTGGCGAGCACCGGAGACGCACGGGCGGCTTTCCCCGGCAAGAACGGCAAGATCGCCTTCTACAGTGACGACGGCTCCGATTACGAGATCTACAGGATCAACGCCAACGGCTCTGGCCAAAGGCGCGTCACCGACAACAACGAAGACGACTTCGACCCCACCTGGGCGCCGAGCGGCAAGAAGCTTGCCTACTCCCATTACGACGGCACCGATTACACGATCTACAAAATCAAGGGCAACGGCACCAATAGCGTACGGCTGACCGACGGCCCCGTGGACTTCGACCCGACCTGGGCACCGAGTGGGAAAAAGTTAGCGTTCTCAGGTTACGACGGGACCGACTACGAGATCTACAAGGTCAACGCCAACGGCACCGGCCGAGTTCGCTTGACGGACAACACCTCCGACGAATACGGTCCCGCCTGGTCGCCCAGCGGAAAGAAGATCGCCTATTACAGATACGACGGCACCGACTACGAGATCTACAAGATGGATCCGAACGGCACCGGCAATGTCCGACTGACCGACAACAGCGTGAACGACTCCAACCCCACCTGGTCACCCAGAGGCAAGAAGATAGCGTTCCAGTCCTATGACGGCACCGACACCGAGATCTACAAGATGGATCCGAACGGCACCAAACGCAAGCGGGTGACCGACAATGCCGAGGACGACAGGCTAC
>JACDDL010000036.1 GCA_013817045.1 Actinomycetota bacterium
ACGAGCACGGGCACGATACCGGCGACGAGGGTGCGGGGGCGGGCCGCCTCGACCCAGACGTTCACCGACGCGTCAGGGTCGATGGGGGAACTGGTCGAAGCGCGGCGGGCGGCGCTCGAGGTATGCATCTCGGCCCTCCTGCGCTTCCTCGCTCATGTAGTAGAGGAGCGTTGCGTCACCCGCGAGCTGCTGGATGCCCGCAAGGCCGTCGATATCGGCGTTGAAGGCCGCCTTGAGCAGTCGCAGCGCAAGTGGGCTCATCTCGAGGATCCGGTTCGCCCACGCGACGGTGGTCTCTTCGAGCTGGTCGAGGGGGACGACCTTGTTGACAAGACCCATGCCGACCGCCTCCTGCGCGTCGTACTGCTCGCAGAGGAACCAGATCTCGCGCGCCTTCTTCTGCCCCACGGTGCGCGCCAGGAGCCCGGCGCCGTAGCCGCCGTCGAAGGAACCCACTCGGGGACCGGTCTGCCCGAAACGGGCGTTGTCGGCCGCTACGGTGAGGTCACACACTAGGTGCAGGACATGGCCTCCACCGACGGCGTAGCCGGCGACCATCGCGATGACCGGCATGGGGAGCCGCCGGATCTGAACCTGCAGGTCGAGCACGTTGAGCCGCCCGGTCCCCCGATCGTCCTTGTAGCCGTCGTCGCCGCGCACCCGCTGATCGCCGCCGGAGCAGAATGCAAGCGGCCCCCTGCCGGTGAAGATGATGACTCCGACGGCGGGATCGTCGCGCGCCGCGTCGAAGGCACGGGACAACTCGAACAGAGTTTTGGGCCGGAAGGCGTTGCGTACCTCGGGCCGGTCGATCGTGATCTTGGCGATGCCGCCGGAGGTCTCGTAGACGATGTCCTCGTAGTCACCGGAAGCGGCCCAAACGATCTCCTGCGATGTCATGAGCGTTTACTCCTAGAGTGTTTACTCACACGGTCCCCTGTACGGTAGCAGCATGGCAGAGACCCCCGGACGCCTGATTGCGCTGCGGCTCGAGGGCGAGCCGCTGGCGGAGGCGATCGCCGAAGCGTGGGGAGGCGGGGACGCAGTGCTGCCGCTACCGCCGGCCCTTCCGGAGGAGACCCTGCGGCCGCTGCTGGCCGAGATGCGTCCGGCGGACCTGGTCTCGGCGGAGGGCCGGCTTACCCTCCCCGACCCTGAGCCGGTTGATCCAGGGGTTGCGGCGGTGATGCTCACGTCGGGGAGCACCGGCGCGCCGAAAGGCGTCGAGCTCACCCACGCCGCCCTGCGTGAGTCGGCCGAGATGGTCTCCGCCCGGCTGGGCGCCGGGCCCGGGGATCGCTGGCTGCTCTGCGTCCCGCTGCACCACATCGCCGGTCTTTCGATCCTGGTGCGTTCGGCTCTCATCGGCGGCGGACCCGTGATCCATCCTCGCTTCGGTGTGGCCGGGGTGGCGGGGGAGCGAGGCGCAAACCTCGTCTCCCTGGTCCCGACGATGCTGGCCAGACTGCTGGACGCCGGCGTGGACTTGTCTCGCTGGCGGCGGGTGCTGGTGGGGGGTGGGGCGCTTCGGCCGGACCTGCTGGAGCGCGCCCGGGCTGCCGGCGCGCCGGTGGTCACCACCTACGGGATGACCGAGACCTGCGGCGGCTGCGTCCTCGACGGCCGCCCTCTCGAGCGCGTGGAGCTAGCTCTGGGGCAGGGCGGCGTCATCGCGATCGGGGGGCCGATGCTGATGGAGGGGTACCGCGCCCGCCCGGAGCTGACCGCGAGTACGCTCAGGGACGGCCGGTTGCAAACAGCCGATGTCGGCCGATGGGCTGCAGATGGGCGCCTCGAGGTCCTGGGGCGGGTCGACGACGTCATCGTCACGGGGGGCGAGAAGGTGTGGCCCGTCGCCGTGGCGGCGCGGCTTTCGGAGCATCCACTCGTGGCCGATGCGGCGGTGATGGGGGAACCAGACCCGGAGTGGGGCCAGCGGGTGGTTGCTCTCGTCGTCCCCACGGACCCCGGCGCGCCGCCCAGCTCCGGAGAGTTGCGTGCGTGGGTGGCCGCTCGGCTCGAATCCCACAACGCGCCCAGGGCCGTTGTGATCCTCCCGCATCTGCCCGGCCCTGCCTCGGGCGGGTAGCGCGCTTCCCCTATCCGGGATCGGTCTCGCAACTGAGATAGCGCTCGCCTCTGACGCAGCTGTCGGTTCCACGGCCGCCTGCGAGGCGATCCCTGCCCCGGCCGCCGTCGAGGTCGTCGCCCCCGTCGAATCCGAACAACCTGTCATCCCCCGATCTGCCGGCTATGAAATCTTTCCCTTGGTTGCCTCCCGCGATGTCGTTGCCGTCTCCTCCGTCCACGATGTCGCCGCCCTCGCCGCCGTCCATGAAGTCGTTGCCTTTGTTGCCCGAGATGACGTCGTCCCCGTCTCCGCCGAGAACGGCAGCGTTGACATCGGTGTCTCCGTAGAATTTGTCCCGTCCCGGGCCCCCGCCGACGGTGTCCTGACCGTTGTTCCCGTCGAGGTAGTCGCGCCCCTTTCCCCCGCCTATGTGGTCGCGCCCGTTGCCGCCAACGGCACTGTCATTGCCGGAACCGCCGCAGATCAGGTCGCGCCCACCGTCCCCACTGATCGAGTCACTCCCGCCGCGCCCGACGATGACGTCGGCGCGCGAGGTGCCGTCGATGTCGTCGCCTGCGTTGGTGCCTATGATCGTGGCCGTCCGGCCGAAGCACCTGGGCGGGGCGGCACCTGCGCTCAGCGACGCCGCATGGAGCATGACCGCCATTGCCGCGAGTGCTCCCGACACCGCGAGCTTGCGTGTCATCGATGACCTCCTCTATGTCTGCGCCGGCGCGCCTTTTCGAGCATCCCATTCGGAGCGCATGATTCCCACATAGTTGTAGCGCCCGTCCACCCAGACGTGCTCTCGAAGGCGGCCCTCTTCCACTGTTTGTTGATCTGCTTGCGAAAGCTCTCGAGTGTCCTGGGCAACGGTGGCTCGTCGTCGCCGAGCGTCACCAGCTCGATGTCAGATACCCACGACCACATGGTGGCCAGATCGTCCTCGGTGACGGGACGAAGCACGACCTTGTCGCCTTTCAGCAAGCTCCGTCCCTTGCGCGACGAGGCATCAGAGGACGATCAAGGGGCTGCCGAAGAACGTGTCCCACACGAAGTTGATGAAGAAGAATCCGAAGAAGATCACGTTCAGCACCAAGATGACGTAGGTGTACTTCGGAGGGCGCGCCGGCTTCGGGAGCTTGCTGTTCAGGTACATCAACACAAAGGGAAAGAACAGGGCACCGAAGTTCGACATGTTCGCGGTTATCAGAATCAAGGTGGTCGGCGCACTTTGAAATATGATGAACGAAATCACGATTATCAAGAACACCATGTAAGGGAAGTAGAAACGACGCGGGTCGCCTTGGATCATCTTGCGGAATCTTTCGCTCATTCCATTCATCGCGTCCACGAAGTTGCGCACGAGCGCCTCGAAGATCGCAAGTTGAGTGTCGAACAACAACAAAAACCCAACCACGAGAACGAGATAGAACAGAAAGCGTCCGTATTGCTGATTCATGACGTCGGCTATGAACGTCGGCAGGTTCTCCTCGGTCGGCTCGCGGCCTGATACCAGGACGGCCTGGCGCATGAGCAGAGTGGGCAGGAGCATCCCCAAGATGGCTCCGCCGAAGAACACACCCCACATCTCGATGTGGAGGAAGTGCATCCAGCGCTTCCACAGGGCCGCGTTCTTGGCGTTGTCGGGAAAGGTTGCGCCGACGGGCAAAACGTCCTTGCTCTCTCCCCGCATCCCGGCGATGAAGCCCATTCGGTATCCCATCCCGTAGCCTTTGTCCCGGTAGTGGTTGAAGATGTACCAGTTGAGCCCCGAGGCAAGGGCGGTGAATCCGGCCAGGCCCCCGACCACCGTGGCGCTCACGCTTCCCGGCGGCAATGCCGGAGTGATGAAGCCCAGGACACCTTCCGTCCAAACGCTGCCCGGCACGACGAAGAGATCGATGAGGAACAGCGTGATGAGCTGGAAGGCGACCAACCCGAGGGCGATGAGCTCGAGGGCGCGGGTGATCTTGTTCGCCGAAAGCGTTATCAACAGAACGAGTACCAGAAGACCGATTGCGACCAGCTTCACCCGCACGTCGGTGGTCGGGACGGCTTCTCCTTCGACGATTGCCATCAGGCCCTGGCCTGCCGCCGCCGCCCACCCGCCGAGGATGTTCGCGAAGTAGAGGCAGAAGAGTGAACGGCACCCGCAACAGGTAACCGGGGGGCACGCGTCCGAAGCCGACGACGGGCACCTCGCCGGTTGCCACTACGTAGCGCCCAATCTCCAGGCAGTAGAAGACCTGGAGCAGGGCCGAAAGCAGGATGATCCACCCGAAGCCCCTGAACCCACCCGTTCCGATCGCGAGGGGCCCCAACAGCCACTCGCCGCTGCCCACCGAGATTCCCAAAGCGATCATCGCCGGCCCGATCGCGTACTTGAGGGTCTCCTTGACGCCCACCTTCTCGACACCGAACACCTCTTCGGGGGTCGGAAGGTCCAGCACCTCGAGAGGCGGCCGGCTTACGCCCAGCTCATACGTGCCCTGACTGGCGCCGGGCTCGTCGGCCGGCGTGTCGATCACCTTCGCCATGAGGTCCCCCCCTCCGGGTCGCTTCCGGCAAGCTATCAGTTGGCCCGTCGCTCCCGCAAGCGCCGGTCTATTCGACCAGGATCACGTGCTCCTCACCGGGCCCGTGAACTCCGAGGGCAAGCTCCATCCCGATGTCGGCGCTCTTGCTGGGCCCGGTAACCAGCACGACGTTCGAGGGGAGCTCGTGCAGACCCTGCATTCGCCGGAAGAGCTCGGCCGTCGTCCCGAGCAGCCGGTCCGCGGGGACGAACGTCACGTGCACGGGGGGCAGAAGGCTGGGCGCACGGCCCGACGGGGGTGCCGAGGAGACGACCACCGTGCCGGTCTCGGCGACCGCCCAGAGCGCGGAGGTCACTCCGACGTGCGCTGCCGCCGCCCCGTCGCGCCCTGCCTCCGGCCACCGGAGCAACCGGCATCTGGCGGCGGCCACGGCCTCCTCGAGCCCGGACGGCAAGCCTTCCTCTCCCGTGACCAGCACGGTTTGGCCGGCGCGCCCCTCGAGAATCCTGCCGAGCACCCCGGCGGCCCCGGGCCCCGGCGCCCGGTAGAAGCTGCCGTCCACTGCAGCTACCTCGCGCCCGAAGCGTTCGTCTGGCCGTTCTATCTCGACCGCCCAATCGGCGGGGATGGCGGCGTCGAGACGGGGGGCGTCGCCGAGCCTCTCCCTGATGCGCTCCAAGAACTGCGTCTTCTCCATCTACTCGCCCCGGTCTCGGTCCCGATAGATCGACGACGGCCAACCCGGAAAGGTGCGCCCCCGGGTCCATCGCGACAGCGGCGGGATGGGCAGACGCTGCACCGGCCGCCCACCCGTGATGCGGCCCAGGAGCGCCCCGAGCCGCCCGAAGGCCGTGAACCTCGTCGGCGTCGCCCACGCATGCGACCACCCCGAATAGGCGAGGTGCTCGGCGCGCCCGGCAGCCTCGCGGGCGTAGTCCTGTCGCAGCCTCAGCAACAGGTCGTGCAGCGGAATCTTGACCGGGCACGCCTCGGTGCATGCGCCGCACAGGGTCGAGGCATGGGCCAGCTCGCCCGCCTCCTTGGTCCCCTTGATCAGCGGGTTGAGCACCGCGCCGATGGGGCCCGAGTACACCGGGTCGTAAGCATGCCCGCCGACCTGTCGGAACACCGGGCAGACGTTGAGACACGCCCCGCACCGGATGCAGTGGAGCGCCTCCTGGTAGCGCGTCCCCAGCAGCTTGGACCGGCCGTTGTCGAGGATCACGAGATGCGACTCCTCGGGCCCATCCGCTTCTCCCGGGTGGCGGGGGCCGTGCAGGAGGGAGGTGTACTGGGTGAGCTTCTGTCCCGTCGCGCTCCGGGCCAGCAGCGCCAACATCACCGCAAGCTGGTCCCAGTCGGCGACCAGGCGCTCCATGCCCATGATCGCGACGTGAACCGGGGGCAAAGAGGTGCACATGCGGCCGTTTCCCTCGTTCGTCACCATGCAGATCGCGCCGGGGTCGGCGACCGCGAAGTTGACTCCCGATACTCCCATCTCGGCGTTCAGGAACTTGTCGCGCAGGACTCCGCGTGCGAACTTCATGAGCGCGACCGTGTCGACGGGCAGCGGCTCGCCGGCGATGGCCGAAAACAGCTCGGCGACATCCTCTTTGGACTTGTGGATCGCAGGGGCGACGATGTGGCTTGGATGCCCGCCGTCCTGCTGGACGATGTACTCGCCCAGGTCGGTTTCGATTGCCTCGATTCCGGCGCCATTCAAGGCGGTGTTGAGGGCGATCTCCTCGGACGCCATCGACTTGGATTTCACGACGGTCCTGACTCCTGCGCGCTCCGCAACCGAGCACACATAGGAGCTCGCCTCTTTGTCGTCGGCCGCAAAGAAGACCTGCCCGCCGGCCACGGTCCAGTTCTCCGCGAGGCGTTCGAGATGCTCGTCGAGCCGTGACATGACCGAGGCGCGGATCTGCGCCCCGAGGGCCCGCATCGCCTCGGGGTCCTTCAGACTGGTCAATCCGGCGAGCCGGTTGCCCGTCTGCAGGTCGGTGGCGGTGGCGATCGAGCGTCGTAGGCCCGGGTTGGCGAGCGAGACGGCGGCGCGCTCCCCGAAGCCCCCCGCGTAGTCGTAGACCTCGCTCACAGCTCGTCCATGCCGTCGTCCATTGCGGCCTCGAGTACCTCGGCGATGTAGAGGCCGCGCAGCGCAACCCCCCGCGCCTCGGCGCGCCCGCAGATCTGCATGAGGCAGCCGAGGTCTGCAGCCACGAGGGTGCCGACGTCCTTGCCGGTGACGTCGTCGACTTTCTCGTCGGCCATCGCGGCCGAGAGCTCCGGATAGCGCAGGCTGAAGGTCCCACCGAAGCCGCAGCAGCGCTCGGGTGCGTCCAGAGGCCGCACCTCGACCCCGTCGATCATCTCGAGCAGACGGCGCGGCGCGTCCTTGATCCCCAGCCCCCGCATCATGTGGCAGGAGTCGTGGTAACAGAGCGCCTCGATGTCGTGATCGCCGCTGCCGAGCCGTTCGATTCCCAGCCGCCCTGCCACGAACGACGAGAACTCATGGACGCGCTGTGCCACGGCCTCCGCTCCCTCTGCCTGCTCGGTGCCCTCGAACAGCTCGGGCCAGTACTCGTGCATCATGGTGGCGCACGATCCCGAGCACAACACGATTGGCTCGGTACCGTCGAGTGCCTGCAGCGCACCCTCGGCCACCCGGCGCGCCGCGGCAACGTGCCCCGAGTTCCATGCCGGCTGGCCGCAGCAGACCGCGCCGGGCCGCATGGTCACCTCACAGCCGACGCGCTCGAGCACGGACTCTGCGGCGCTTGCCGCCTCCGGAAACAACAGGTCGGCAAGACAGGTTGGAAAGAGCACAACCCTTTCTTCCATCGCCGTCCACCTCCCTGCCATCTTTCCAGACCGGCTCGCCCCAAGAGTAAGGGACTAATCTGACCGGCGATTTGGTTGTACTAGTCGATGACAATTTTCATTGACGCACGCACGGATACCAGGGTACGCCCCTCCCTTCTGGCGACGGGTGATGCGCTTGCCCGAGCCGAAGGGACTGGATGACAAGACTGCACAAAGCGCTTCTGAGCACTTTTGGCTCGCTGCAAGTCCGCAACTACAGACTGTTCTTCTTTGGAACGCTCGTTTCGATGAGCGGCACCTGGATGCAAACGGTCGCGCTCGGGTGGCTCGTGCTGCGGCTGTCGGGTGACGGGATCGCAGTCGGAGCGAACCTCGCGCTGCAGTTCCTGCCCATGCTGCTGTTTGGCATGTGGGGAGGCGTCTTTGCCGATCGTTTCGACAAACGCCGTCTGCTGATCTGCACCCAGGCGGTCCTCTCGCTCTTTGCACTCGCATTCTGGGCGTTGACGGTGACCGAGTCCGCCCAGCTGTGGATGGTCTTTGCCTTGACCTTCGCCATGGGTACGGTCAGCGCGCTTGATATGCCTGCCCGGCAGTCATTCGTGACGGAGATGGTCGGCGCCGAGGGAGTCGCAAACGCCGTAAGCCTCAACAGCGCAGTCTTCAACGGCGCTCGCATATTCGGCCCTGCGCTCGCCGGCATTGTCATCAAGACCGCCGGGCTGCCGTGGGCGTTCCTGGCCAACGCACTCACTTACCCGGGCGTCATAGCGGCCTACGCGTTGATGCGGACCTCCGAGCTGCATCGGCAGGCCCCGGTCCCCAGGGACAAGGGCCAGATCCGTGACGGATGGCGCTACGTCTGGAATCAGCCCAGACTGAGATACACCCTTTTCCTCGTCGCCATCGTGTCGAGCCTGGGGCTCAACTTCAGCGTCGTACTGCCGCTCATGGCCCGCTTCGTCTTCCATCGCGGCGCCGACGCCTTTGGGCTGCTCACCTCGATCATGGCAGGAGGGTCGCTGTTAGGAGCGTTGTTCAGCGCAGCGCGCAAGCGTCCGACCATGGGTCTTCTGTTCGGAGCGGCCGCCACTTTCGGTGTCCTGGAGTTGCTGGCCGCGGCGGCGCCTTCTCTTGGGCTGCTGGGCGCGGTGCTGTTGCCGACGGGTGTGGCGAGCATCCTGTTCATCGCCACGGCCAACTCCAACCTTCAGCTCAACTCGAGCCGGGAAATGCGCGGCCGGGTCATGGCGGTGTATGCGCTGCTGTTCCTCGGCACCACCCCGATCGGCGCGCCGCTGGTCGGTTGGGTGGCCCAGGAGTGGGGCCCCCGCGCCGGTCTCGTTCTCGGAGGGACGGTGACCGTGGTAGCGGTGGCGGTGGCAAGCGTGCTGTGGCGCAGGGACAGGTTGGCGTTGGCGGCCCGGGCCCTGGAGCAGCACGCTGCACCGACCCGACCGGTATCGGCCGTCGGCCGGCGCCCGGAACCGTCGCGCCCGGGCGTGCACCGGCGCCCGGTGAGGCGAAAGTCCGAGGAACCGGCAAACAGATCCAAGCCGTAATTGAGGCGGGGGCGCGCTCCTCGTGCTGTCGGCCACGGGTTAGGGGTTCAGCAGCGGCGCGCCGAATACCTCACGCGGCGTAGACTTCTATCTGCGTCGCTTTGACCGATGCCCATGCGCTCGCCCCCTGTCTTATTCCCAACGCTTCGATCGCGTCGAGCGTGACCTCTGCAGTGAGTCGTGGCTCTGTCTCCAGTGAAACCCGGGCGCGTTGTCCGAATATCTCGATCGCGTCCACATTGCCCGCGAATACATTGCGCGCCGAGGACGTGGGGGGAGTCATCGATAGGGTCACGGCTTGAGGCGAGATGCTGGCAAGCACCAGGTCGCCGGCCTTCGCTGCGTCGGACGGGATCGCCAGGCGGCCGCGGCCATCCGACAGCCTCAGCCTGCCGTGCGACTCGACCTCGCCCTCGAGCAGGTTGATCCCCGCCAGCGAGGCCACATAACTGGAGCGAGGCCGCCGCAACATATCGGAGCTCGACCCCTGCTGCGTAACCCTTCCGCCTTCGAGGATCACCAGTCGATCAGTGAGCGCCATTGCCTCGAGCGGATTGTGGGTGATGATTACCTTGGCCCCCTCGAAGTCTGCGAGCGCGTGCTTGAGAGTGCGCCTGGCCTCGGTGCGGTTGGCAACGTCCAGCGCCGACATGGGCTCGTCGAGGAGCAACAAGGCCGGCTCCACTGCGAGCGCCCGCGCCAGTGCGACGCGTTGAGCCTGACCTCCCGACAGCTCCGATGGCCGCTTCGCCCCGACGTCTTGGACGTGGAAACGGGCGAGGTGATCAGCGGCTCGCCTCCGGGCCTCGGCGCGCCCAAGTCCCTGGGCCCTTAGCCCGAAGGCGACATTGTCGAGCGCAGTTAGGGCAGGGAACAGCAGGAGGCCCTGGAACATCACACCGATCGAACGAGCCCTGGGGGCCAGCCGGACCCGTTCGGAGGGACGCTCCCATACATGGCCGCCGACGACGACCTCGCCCCCCTCGATCGGAAGGAGCCCCGCCAGCGCGCTCACAAGGGTGGACTTCCCGGACCCATTGGGCCCAAGAAGGGCCACGGTTACTCCATCGGGGACGTCCAGTTGCACCTCGAGGGTGAATGCGTCGCGCCGGAGCCGCAGATCCGCATGGAGCCCGCTTCTCACAGTCCTCTTATCCGGCCGCGCAGGGCCACGATCACGGCCAGGGCCACCGCAAGGAGCACGAGGCTCAGCGCCAGGGCTCCGTCCGGGTCGACGGGGAGCTTGGTGTAAACGGCCAGGGGAATGGTCTGGGTGACCCCTTCGAGGTTGCCGGCGAACATGATTGTCGCGCCGAACTCCCCCAGGGCCCTGGCCCAGCAAAGCGCCGCACCGCCGCCGAGGGCGGGCGCGACCGCCGGGAGGGTGATGGTCCGAAGGATCGTCATCCGGCTCGCTCCCATGGTCGCGGCGGCGTCCTCGAGTCTCCGATCGACCGAGTTGAGCGCGTCTTCCACGGAGACGACCAAGAACGGCATGGCGACGAAGGCCGCCGCAACCACCGCGCCGGCGGTGGAGAAGGGCAGCGACAGGCCCGCGGCTTCGAGCGCGGAACCAAGGAACCCGCGCCTTCCGAAGGCGGCAAACAGGGCGACGCCCCCAACGACCGGCGGGAGCACCATCGGGACGAGCACCAGGCTCCGGATGACCCTCCCTCCCTCCAGAGGGCCGCGCGACAGCATCCAGGCAAGGGGGAGGCCGAGGAGCAGCGACAACCCCAGCGCGCCGAGCGAGATCACGAGTGAAAGACGCAGTGCGCTAAGGACGCCGGGCTGGAGCAGAGTCTCCGGAAGGCGCCCAAGGGGGGAGCGCAGCACGAGACCGGCCAGCGGCGCCAGGAAGAACGCCAGACCCAGAAGCCCTAAGGCACCCAGGGCCAATGGAGCGGGGCCCTCTCCGGATGTCCTCCGGGTCAACATCGGCAGCGTGAGCTTGCCGGGCCGGCCCGCAACCTCAGGGCCACGGGCTGGGGGAAGAGAAAGGGGCTCACCGAGGCCTAGGGGAGCCCGAAGCCGAAGCTCCGGAGCACCCGGGCCCCGGGTTCGGAGTTGACGAGATCCACAAAGTCCCGGGCGCCTCCAGGGTTGGGGGCGTCAGAGAGCGCGCCGATCGGGTAGACGGCGAGCGGGGAGGCGTTGCGGGGGACCTCGATCACCTGCAGGTCGTCTTCGACCTCGGACGTCACGTCGGTCCTGTAGACCACCCCGGCATCGGCCTCGCCGAGCCGCACCTTGGCCACGACCGCCTTGACGTCCTCTTCATTCGAGACGACGTTGGCCTCGGCGGACCTGAGCACCCCGAGACGCCCGAACATCTCACGCGCATAGGCGCCGACCGGCACCTCCGGTCCCCCGAGGACCAGCTTCAGTCCGTCTTCGGCCAGGTCCTCCACATTTTCGACCCGCATGGGGTTGTCCTCGGGAGTGATCACGACCAGCCGGTTCGTGACGAAGGGGGCCGGGTCTCGAGCGAGCCCCTCGTCTTCGACCACGCCCATCTGCATCTCGTCGGCGGAGGCAAAGACGTCCGCCGGCGCGCCCTCCGTTATCTGGCTCGCGAGGGTGGAAGAGGACTCGAAGCTGAACTTGACCGTGCTGCCCGGGTTCTCGTCTTCGTAGATGCTCCCGATCTCTCCGAAGGCCTCGGTAAGGGAGGAGGCCGCGTAGACGACGAGATCGGCGTCGCCCGAAGCCTCACCTCCCGTTTCCTCCCCATCTCCTCCACCACACGCCGTCAGCAGCAACATCGCTCCCACGACGGCGACGACCCTCGGTCCCCTGCGCACGCGCTCCTCTCTCGCCTGAATACTGAC
Organism: Actinomycetota bacterium; assembly: GCA_013817045.1. Classification (GTDB taxonomy): domain Bacteria; phylum Actinomycetota; class CADDZG01; order CADDZG01; family WHSQ01; genus JACDDL01. The sequence continues at coordinate 11,837 of JACDDL010000036.1, forward strand.
AAAGCGATAGCATCCTAGCAATGACGGCGGAGGGGCTTAAGCGCGCACGCCGACGGGCGGGACTGAGCCAGGCGGACCTGGCGTCGGCGGCAGGGTTGTCACGCGGGCTGGTGAGCGCGGTCGAGACCGGCCGGCACACCCCGAACGTCGATGCGGCGCTGGCACTGGCGGGCGCCCTGGGTGAACCGGTCGAGGATCTGTTCGCCTCCGCGCCGGTGCAGGAGCGGCCGATCTTCGGCGCGCCGCCGGTCGGCGCGCCGGTGCTCGCAGCCCGGGTGGGCGACGTCCTCGTCTACGACGCCGTGCCCGAGCACGGAGTCGCCGGCCCCCACTGGCGCGCCCCCGACGGAGTGATGGGGGACGGCCGCCTCGAGCTGTTCGACGGGCGCGGGCCGGACGGATTCGTGGTGGCGGGCTGCGATCCCGCCCTGGGTCTCGCGGCGGAGCTGCTTCCGGATCGCGGCCTTGCCAGGCTTCTGCCGGTGGCCGCTTCGAGCGCCGCTTCACGGGACGCGCTGGGGCGCGGGGTGGTCCATGCGGTTGTGGTTCACGGCACCGGGCCGAATCCGTCTCCCGGGCATCCCGCAGTGCGTCGCATCCACCTGGCGCGTTGGGAGGTCGGGCTGGCGGCGCACCCGGGGGCACCCCTCGTGGTCGGGCATACCGAGAGCGTTTCTGTGGCACGGCGGGACCCGGGGGCCGAATCGCAGCGGGCGCTCGATCGGGCCCTGATCGTCGCAGGCGGCGGGAAGCGGCAGGTGCGGGGCCCGCTTGCCGCAGGGCATCTCGATGCCGCCCGGCTCGTGGCCTTGGGTGCGGCAGAGCTCGGCGTGACGATGCGTCCGGCTGCAACCGCTTTCGGCCTGAGCTTCCTGGGGCTCGAGGAGCATGCCGTCCAGCTGTGGATCGCGGCCCAATGGTGGGACCACCCGGGGGCGCAGGCGCTGGTCGAGGTGATGGCCTCAAGGAGGTTCAGCCGGCGACTCGAGCACCTGGAGGGCTACGACCTGACGGGGGCCGGCGCGCCGGTTGCCTGACGCGTCGGGTCGGATAGGGGGCAGGGAATCTCCCTGTCGGGCATTGCCCTAGTGGCGCTTACCTTTAGGTAGGCTCGACTGGGAGATCGGGAGGCAAGCGTGGCCAAGGTCGCTTTTTGTGGGTTGGGGCAGATGGGCGGGCCGATGGCCGCCTGCCTCGTCAGAGCGGGGCACGACGTGGTCGTGTGGAGCCGCACCTCGTCGAAAACCGAGGATCTCGTTGCCTCCGGCGCAAGGGCGGCCTCCAGCCCGGCCGAGGCGGCCCGTGACGCCGAGGTCGTGATCACCATGCTGGCTACGCCCGACGTCGTCAGACAGGTGATCCTGGGCGCCGAGGGGGTGGCCGCCGCCGTGCCGGCGGGGGCGGTGCTCGTCGAGATGTCCACGGTCGGGCCCACCGTTGTCGTGGACATGGGTCAGAGGTTGAGTGCCCTACGGGGCGAGGGTGAGGTCGAGCTGCTCGATGCACCCGTGTTGGGGAGCGTCCCCCAGGCGGAAGCCGGGAACCTGAAGATCTTCGTGGGAGGATCCGAGGACGCCCTGGCCCGCTGCGGCAAGGTTCTCGAGGCGATGGGCGAGCCGGTTCACGTGGGCCCAAGCGGAGCAGGAGCCGCGGTCAAACTCGTGATCAATTCCGCTCTGGGCGCGCTGATGGGGTCGCTGGGGGAGGCGCTCGCGCTGGGTGACGCCTGGGGATTGGACGAGGAGATCCTCCTGGACGCCCTGGAGGTCTCGCCTCTTGGGCCGACGGTCACCCGCAAGCGACAGAACATAGCCGGCGAGACATACCCGCCCAACTTCAAGCTCGCACTGGCAAGAAAGGACATGGCCCTCGTCGTGGAGGCGGCCGAGCGAGCCGGTCTTCATCTTCGGATCGCCCACGCGGCCAAGGACTGGCTCGACGAGGCGGACGAGTCCGGGCTAGGTGACCTCGACTACTCGTCGGTGGTGGCCCAGATCAGGGGTGCGCCGGCGTCGCTCGGCGACGACTGACGGCGACTCCAGGGCACGGGCCCTAGCGCGCGCCTGGCGCACCTGTGGAGGGCCCGGCAGTACGAGGTTGATCGCCCGGCACAGGGCGGTCACGTTGAGCTTCATCACGAGGCTTGCGGGCTTGAACCACTCCAGCCCGTACAGCGCCCTGATGTCGGGGGGCATGGTCGCCACGGTGGCCGCCGCTATCAGCCCCCACAGTGGCCGGGCCGCCAGTGGGAGGGGCGGCGACAGCATGACCTGCATGCCCTCGCGCGCCGCCGGAGTAAGCAGCAGGCCGGTCACGCCTGCGAGGTAGCCGTCCAGCTCGGCGACCGATGATGGGACGGCCTGGGCTCGAAGCCCGACAAGCTCGGCCGCTCTTACCATTTCCGCCACGTAGCCGTCGGCCTCGGCCGGGCTCAGGCGACCTCCATAGTGACGGTAGGCCGTCAGGAAGGAGTCGACCTCGACGGCGTGCACCCACAGCAGCAGCTCGGGATCGTCGGCTCGGTAAGGCCGGCCCGTGATGCCGTCGATCCCCCGCACCCGGCCGTGGATGGCGCGCACTCGGGCAGCGGCCTTCTCGGCCGAGGCGGTGTCTCCGAAGGTCGTTGTCAGGACGAACTCGGTGGTGCGGTCGAGACGTCCCCAGAGGTCCTCGCGAAAGAGGCTGTAGCGATCCACACCGGCCATTGCCAGAGGATTGAGGGCCTGCACCAGGAGCGCTCTCAGACCCCCGACCATCATGGAGGGGTCGGAATGGACCCTCCAGGTGACACTGTCGGGGCCGAACAGGCCGAGATCGCGATCGTCCACGGCTACTTCTTACCCAGATGGGCCGGCTTTCGAGCGCCCCGTTTCCGGCTCATCGACGCGGTGAGGCGCGAGTTACAGATCCGGTGCAGAGCGACGGCGCCACCCAGGGCGATGCACACGTCGCCCACGCTGAACACGTTGCTCAACGGCCAGGACTGGGGGATTGCAAAGACGTCGCCGAGGGCCAGCAGTCTCGGATGGGCAAGAACGACCGAGTTCACAAAGCCCTCGACGCCGTCCTCGGCTCGGAGCCCCGCGCTCCTGAAGGCGGAGGCAGAGGCGGGCATGCGTCCGCCGTTTGCGGCGATCGCGGCGAAGTTGGCGGCGCCCCCAAGGCCGATGAGCCACAGAGCCGGGATGCGACGGTTGACGTAGAGGAAGGCGCCCGCCAGAAGGTAGGACACCAGGTGCGCGGTCGAGGCGATCCATAAAGGCGCGCCGGGGACGACCTCTATCACCAGGATCTGAAGGACGAGCGCAGCCAGCAGGAGGACCATGTGGCGCACCTCGAGATCGGTCAGCCGCCGTAGATCGCCGCCGAACAGCGGAACGCTGATCAACGACAGAATCAGAAAAGCACTTAGCACAAGCTCTGACTACCCAACTGTCGGGCCGAGCCTGGGGCGGCTTCGACTGTCCCGGTGGTTGACCTCAATGACCGGGAGCGATGAACCCTCATTTGCCACAACTCTATCCTCTGGCAACAGAAAGTTCGCGAGAGTTAAGTTCTTCCTTGCCCTGTCCGAATAAGACCAATCCGGGAGCCAATCGGTCTCCGGGACGGCCGATCGGATGACAAAAGGAGGTGACAAGGTGAAAGCACGTTTGTTCCGCCTAGGAGTGACGCTTTCCTCCTTCGTTATGCTAATGGAGACCCTCGGCGCAGCCCGCAAGTGGGGTAGGTAGGCGAGTAAGTTTGGCCGGGTGAAACCGGGCCCAAATGACAGGTCAGCTCAATCAACCGGATGCCCCTCGACGAGGGGCATCCGTCGCGTAGGGTTGACATCCGCTCACAAAGGCGTATCAAAGGTCAGGTGGGGATGCGCCGTTCGCCGACCGTGTACCGCTACGTGGCTGCTGTGTCCGTCTTGGGACTGGCGGTCCTGGTTTGGACTGCCTTCGACCGAAGCGCCGAAATTCCACGAGACTCAAAGGAGTGGCTCACACTTGCCCTTCTCACCTTCTTCATAGTGCTCGGTGAGCTGCGCCCGATCCAGGTCTCACGCGGTGAGGACAAGGAGGAGATCACCACCTCCACGACCTTTGCTTTTGCGCTCCTGCTCAGCTTCGGCACCGCCTTGGCAGTCCTCGTGCAGGCGGGAGCCTGCCTGGTGGGGGAGGTGATTCTCCACCGCAGGCAGGGGCAATGGTGGAAATCGCTGTTCAATGTGGCCCAGTTGACCCTCGCCCTAGCGGGCAGCGGCGCTGTGCTCCGCTTGTTCACCCTGCCTCGATCAGGTGCACATGCCTTCGAGGCAAGTGACCTCGGGATCATCCTGGCCGCCGGGGTCGTCTTCTTCGTCATCAACAACGGGCTCGCAGGGATGGGCCTTGCCCTTTCACTTGACATCCCCGTGCTCGCCTACCTGCGCCGGGACCTCGGCTTCCAGATGTGGACCGCAAGCATGATGCTGGCCCTGGCCCCCGTGGTGGTGGTTACGACGGATAGGAATCCCTGGCTCATATTTCTGCTCGCCCTTCCGCTGGTGGGCATCTACTGGGGGAGTCAACAGGCGGTCCTGAACGAGCACCAAGCGCTCCACGATTCGCTTACCGGCCTGCCCAACCGCACCTTGCTGCGGGATCGTGCCCAACAAGCGATCCTCAACTGCCAGCGCGATGAATCCGGGCTCGCCGTGATGATCATGGACCTGGACCGCTTCAAGGAGATCAACGACACGCTCGGTCATCACAACGGTGACCTCCTGCTGAAACAGATCGGTCCCCGGCTCAGAGCGTGCCTGCGCCAGAGTGACGGCATTGCTCGCCTCGGCGGTGATGAATTCGCTGTGCTGCTGCGGAAGCTCGACGACAACTCGACCGCAGTTCAGGTGGCCGCCAAGATCCGCAAGAGCTTCGAGCAACCCTTCGAATTGCAGGGATTGAGCCTCAACGTGGAGCCAAGCATCGGTATTGCCTTGTATCCGGATCACGGCGCCGATGTCGACCTGCTGCTTCAGCGCGCCGACGTGGCTATGTACATAGCCAAAGAAAACAGGAGTGGCTTCACCAGCTACGTCGCCGAGCAGGATCAATACAGCGCCAAACGATTGGCGCTGGCGGGCGAGCTCCGGCACGCCCTGGACGAACGTCCGGAGGAGGAGCTCCTCCTCTACTACCAGCCAAAGGCCGAGCTCAGCAGCGGGCGAGTCGTGGGAGTAGAGACTCTCCTTCGCTGGCAGCATCCTCGCCATGCGCTGATGCCACCCGATGACTTCATCCCCATCGCGGAGCACACCGGTCTTATACGGCCGCTCACTCTCTACGCCATCGATGCGGCCCTCGAGCAGCTGCGCATGTGGCAGGGCGAATCCCCCGATGTGACCATCGCCATCAACCTTTCGGTGCGGAATCTCCTGGACCGCCACCTCCAGGACGACGTCGCTCGCCTGCTCGAGAAATGGGTGATCGCTCCCCACCGTCTGAGGTTCGAGATAACCGAGAGCGTCATCATGACCGATACGAAGCGATCCATGGCGGCCCTCGCCGCGCTGCATGACATGGGCGTCCGGTTGTCGGTGGACGACTTCGGCACGGGCCATTCGTCCTTGACCTACCTCAAGCAGCTGCCCGTGAGCGAGATCAAGATCGACAAGTCCTTCGTCATGAATATGGCGGCGACCTCGAACGACGCTGTGATCGTTCGCTCGACCATCGACCTCGGGCGCAACCTGGGTATGCAGGTGGTGGCCGAGGGGGTCGAGGACGAAGTGATCTGGAATCAACTCAGCCTTCTCGGCTGTGATCTCGCCCAGGGCCACTTCGTGAGTCGGCCTCTGTCGTCGAAGGACATGACCTCGTGGCTAGGGCGCGGCGAGCAGGCGCTCGGGCCGAGCCGGCCCAAGCCGCGCCCGGCGGTGGGGCCCTTGTGGCTCGACCCGGACCCCTCCCGCCGGGTGTAGCCGCCGGGGAGGCGCGGCGCCTCCGGTAACATCCGCCGGTGAATACTTCTGCGTCCGGCCTGCCCTACGAGGGGACCATCCACGAATCTCTGGGCATAGGCGTGGTTGAGGCCTCGCCGGACCGGGTCATCCTCGAGATGGAGGTCGGGCCGAAGGTGCACCAGCCCTTCGGGCTTCTTCACGGAGGCGCTTCGGCCGTGATTGCCGAGAGCGCCGCATCGATCGGCGCCTACCTCAGCTGTGATCCGGCCACAGAGGCCGCGATGGGGATCGAACTTAGCGTCAGCCACCTGCGGGCCCGGCGTTCCGGCATGGTCCGTGCGACGGGCAGGCCGATTCGAAAGGGGAGGTCTCTTCACGTCTGGGCGGTCGACATCACCGACCAGGACGACGCGCCGGTGGCCGTGGCCCGTTGCACCGTGGCTATTCGACCCCTCCCCGCCTAGCCTCCGCAGGTGAGGTCCCGCGCGCGCGACGCCGGTCGCGACGCCGGTCTTATCCTTGCCATCGTGGCCATCGTGAATACGACCCCCACCCGGGCGCTGGTGGTCTCGGCGCATCCAGACGACATGGAGTTTGGCGCGGCCGGCACCCTCGCCAAGTGGGCGGACGAGGGAACAGAGGTAACGCTGTGCATTGCCA